>CAMFLG010000055.1 GCA_945957495.1 uncultured Pseudorhodobacter sp.
CGTCATCGACCTGCGCAACAACCCCGGTGGTCTGTTGAAACAGGCGATCCTGACCTCGGATGCCTTCCTTGACTCGGGCGAAATCGTCTCCACCCGGGGCCGCAATCCCGAAGACAGCGCGCGCGAAAACGCAACGCCCGGCGATCTGACCGAAGGCAAGCCGATTGTCGTGCTGATCAACGGCGGCTCTGCCTCTGCCTCGGAAATCGTGGCGGGCGCGCTGCAGGATCAACACCGCGCCATCGTGGTTGGCACGAAAAGCTTCGGCAAAGGTTCGGTGCAAACACTGATCCCGCTGAAGGGCGATGCCGCGATGCGCCTGACAACCGCGCGCTACTACACCCCGTCGGGCCGCTCGATCCAGTCGCTGGGCGTGATGCCCGATATCGTCGTCAACCAGCCCGTCGTCGATCCCTCCGCCGAAGGAACCGAGGCGAAGGCCGCAGAGGATGCAGCAAAACAGCGCACCGAAGCCAGCCTGCGCGGCGCGATCAGCAATGACTCGATGACCGAGGACGAGAAAAAGCAGCTGGAAGAAGACCGCGCCCGCACCGAAGACGCGGCCAAACTGCGCGACGAGGACTATCAGCTTGCCTATGCCATCGACATTCTGCGCGGCCTGTCCGCCGTCGCCAAGCAAGAGCAACCCTGATCCAACCCCAGAAAGGAGGGCCGCGCGGATCTCTGCGCGGCCAGCCCGGCCATGATTGACCCCAACAGCCTTCCCTACCGCCCCTGCGTCGGCGTCATGCTGATCAACGCCGAAGGCCAGATCTTTGCCGGTCTGCGCAAGGACAGCACCGCGACGGCGTGGCAGATGCCACAAGGCGGCATTGATGACGGCGAAAAACCCCGCAAGGCCGCGCTGCGCGAATTGTGGGAAGAAACCGGCATCACCGATGATCTGGTCGAATTTGTCGGCAAGACCCATGATTGGGTCACTTACGATCTGCCACCCGATCTTCTGGGCCGTGTCTGGGGCGGCAAGTACCGGGGTCAGCGGCAAAAATGGTTCCTCTATCGCTATCTGGGCCGCGATGATCAGGTGAACATCGCCACCGAACACCCCGAATTTTCGGCGTGGCGCTGGATCGCGGCAGATGAAATGATCGCCTCAATCGTCCCGTTCAAACGCAGCGTCTACGAAGAGGTCGTGCGCCACTTCCGCGCCTATCTGGCCTGAGGCATAGCATTCAGGACACGGTTTCCCCCGCAAGTGCCGGGGCCGCCGCATCCCCCATCGAATCTGCTTTCCCCCACCAGAACGATGCGCTAACAGCGCGGCGTTCTTGATGGTCAAGGACGGAATTAGGAGAACCCCGATGGGCTATAAGGTCGTCGTCGCGGGTGCCACGGGTAACGTGGGCCGCGAAATGCTGAATATCCTCGCCGAGCGCGAGTTCCCCGTTGATGAGATTGCCGCCCTTGCGTCGCGCAAATCCATCGGCACTGAAATCAGCTTTGGCGACAAGACCGTCAAGACTAAGGATCTGGACACTTTCGATTTCACCGGCTGGGACATCGCCCTGTTCGCCGTGGGGTCCGAGGCCACCAAGATCTACGCGCCCAAGGCCGCTGCCGCTGGCTGCGTCGTGATCGACAACTCCTCGCTCTATCGCTACGACCCCGCCGTGCCGCTGATCGTGCCAGAGGTGAATGCCGACGACATCGTGCATTACAAGAACAAGAACATCATCGCCAACCCGAACTGCTCCACCGCGCAGATGGTTGTCGCCCTGAAACCGCTGCACGACCGCGCTCGTATCAAGCGCGTCGTGGTGTCCACCTACCAGTCGGTTTCCGGTGCGGGCAAAGAGGGCATTGACGAGTTGTGGGATCAGACCAAGGGTCTTTACGTCCCCGGTCAGGAAGTCGCGCCGAAGAAATTCACCAAGCAGATCGCCTTCAACGTGATCCCGCATATCGACGTTTTTCTGGACGACGGCTCGACCAAAGAAGAATGGAAAATGGTCGCGGAAACCAAGAAGATCCTCGACAAGAACATCAAAGTCACCGCGACCTGCGTGCGCGTGCCGGTGTTCGTCGGCCATTCGGAATCGATCAATATCGAGTTTGAAGATTTCCTTGATGAACACGAGGCCCGCGACATCCTGCGCGAAGCCCCCGGCGTCATGGTGATCGACAAGCGCGAGCCGGGTGGCTACATCACCCCGATCGAATGTGTCGGTGATTACGCCACCTATATTTCGCGCATCCGTCAGGACAGCACCATCGAAAACGGCATCAACCTGTGGTGCGTGTCGGACAACCTGCGCAAGGGCGCCGCGCTGAACGCGGTGCAAATCGCCGAGGTGCTGGGCAACCGCGTCCTGAAAAAGGGCTGACGCCTGCGCCAGAAACCCAAAACGCCCCGCAATACCTGCGGGGCGTTTTGCATTTCGCCCCCTTGCAATCGCGCTCCGACGCGGCCTTCATGGCAGCAGTCCGCGCATTTGCGGCAGGGAGGGGCCAGCATGACCGAAGTTTCCGGCGGTTGCCTGTGTGGCCGCGTCCGCATCGTGGCATCGGGGCAGCCCTATCGTGTGGGCCTTTGCCATTGCATGGATTGCCGCAAACACCACGGCGCACTATTTCACGCCTCCGCCATCTTTTCGGAAAGCGCGGTCACGATCACCGGCGAAACCCGCGCCTATGCTGGGCGGCACTTCTGCCCCAACTGCGGCGCGCCGCTCTATGCCCAGACCGGGGACGAGATTGAGGTGAACCTTGGCACTCTGGATGCCCCGGATCAGTTTCAACCCACTTACGAACTTTGGACGATCCGCCGCGAATCCTGGCTGCCACCCTTTACCCACATGAAACACTACCCCGGCAATCGCGATGGCGCCGGGCGGCACGAAGACCAAAGCACCCCCTGACCGCCGATCTCAGCCTTGCGCCTGATCAATCGCCGCCTTCAGGTCGGTCATTTCCTCGCATGTCCCGCACAGCGACTCCAGCGTTGTCAGATTGACCATGGCGTTGCCCATCTGCCCCATCTGCACAAACATCTCGCCCTGATATTCCAACGCGCCCAGATGCGCCGGATTGATCCTCAATGCGGTATCATAGGCGGCTGCGGCCTGATCCATATTGCCCAGCTTGCGGTTGGAAAAGCCCAGCAGGTTCCACGCATCGGCATTCTGCGGCTCTTGCGATGTCACCTGTTGCAACAGCGGCACGGCGGCGGCGTAATCCTGCTTCTCAATCGCCTCCTGCGCCGCGCCGTACAGGGGCGAGCCCGCCTCGCTGCTGTCATCAGAACTGCCCTCGGCATAGGCGGGGTCGAACACCATCGAAAACAGGCCAATAAGCCCGATGATCAGGTAGGAAAACAGATGTGTCATGATACCTCTCCTGCAAATATCCGCAAACTCTAGCGCAGCCTTTGTCAAACCTGTGGTCAAGCCTGCGTGACCAGCCCTCGCGTCAATCCACCCGGGCGGGCCTGCGCACCTCGAAGAACTTTCGCACTGGCGGAGACAGCGAAACCAGCAGAATGGCAATCGCGAACAGGCACCAGATCGCCGGCGCCTCGTTCGGGCTAGAGGTCAGCTTGTTCGACAGCACCGGCCCGACAAGGATCAGAAACACAACGAACCGCCACGCGCCGTAAAACAGTGGCAGCACAAAGATCGCCAGGAAATAGCTTGGGAACCCGAATGTGACGTGCAGCGCCCGCTCCAACGGCACAAAAAGCCCGTTGTAGGGCACCTCCCAGCCCAGATGCCAGTCGCCCGACACCGTACACCACCGCGGCGCACACACCGCGACCCCCGGCTGACACTGGCCCAGCTCTGCCACCGGCAGCATCTGCACCAAAATCAGGGCCGAGGCGAGCGCCGACAGCCCATACACAACAGCCCGCTGACCGCGCGACAGATCGGCGCGCACCAGCGCCATGATAAAGGCGTTCAGCACCAGCGGCTGCACCGCGATATGCAGCATCGACAGCATCGTGACCCTCTGGTTCGCCGTCGATCCGCACTGGTCAATCACCAGATACCCCGCCAGTTGCAGCCCCTCCATCACCGCATAAAACGCCAGCGTGACGGGAATTGCCGGTGCCTCGCCGCGCCGCCAGGTCACAACCGCCCCCGCCGCGCCGACCAGCATCATGCCCGTGCTTGCCCCAACCCCCCAACACATGCGCGACCTGCCCCCTTTTCGGCGATGTTGCCCGACAATGGCGCAGCCTTGCTGTCAGGGCAACTGATGCGCATCACGCCCGCCGAAATCGCGCCCACGCCGCGCGCAGGCGGGTGATTTTCCGATTCCTTGCCCCCTCATCCTGCTTTAGGGTGCCTCAACCCCGCAGGAGCCGCCATGCAACGCCCGTTTACCGACCGACCGATCCTTGCCCCGCTGACGCCCCTTGCCCTTGTGGTTGCGGCGCTTGCCTTCACCATGGCGCTGACGCCCTCGCTGATCCCGCGCACTGGGGTTCTGCAGGGCGCCGTGGCGGGCATCACCTTTGCGCTGGCTTACGGCATCACGGCGGGGCTGATCAGCCTTTGGCTCTGGCTGGGTCTGCCCGATCTGCGCAACCGCAAACTGGTCTGGGTGCCGCGCGCCTTGGCATTGGCCATCGTGATCTATGGCCTGTTCCATGCCACCGCCTGGCAGAACGCCGTTCACAAGGCCGTCGAAATGCCCCCGGTTGAAAGCGCGCGCCCCTTCATCATCGCAGGCGTCGCCCTTGCGGTCGTGCTGGTCATGCTGCTGATCGGGCGGCTGTTTCGCCGCGCCGCCGTGTTCGTCGCCAACCGGCTGGCGATCCTGTTGCCGCTGCGCGTGGCGCTGACCCTTGGTTTCATTCTGGCCGCTTGGGCCTTTTGGGCCATCGGCAACGGCGTGTTGCTGCACAACGCGCTGTCGGCGATGGACGCCACCTACAAACGGCTGGATCACCTGATCCCCACCGGCGATGTCGCGCCCACAGACCCGCTGAAATCCGGCAGCGCCGCCTCGCTGGTCGACTGGCAGGGCCTTGGCGCGCAGGGCCGCGCCCGCACCATGGCGGCCCCCGATGCCGCCACCATCGCCCAGATCACCGGCCGCCCGGCCAAGGAACCGCTGCGCGTCTATGTCGGTCTGAACAATGCCGAAACCGAATCCGCCCGCGCCGATCTGGCCCTGCAGGAACTGATCCGCATCGGCGCCTTCGACCGCAAGCTCCTGGTCATCGCCACCCCCACCGGCACCGGCTGGATCGACCCCGCCTCGGTGTCGCCGCTGGAGTTTTTATGGGATGGCGATGTGGCCTCGGTGTCCGTGCAGTATTCCTATCTGCCGTCCTGGCTGTCGCTGATCGTCGAACCCGAATACGGCCACGAAACCGCCCGCGTGGTGTTTGCCCGCATCTACGACTATTGGCAGCACCTGCCGAAAGAAACCCGACCCCGGCTGTACCTGCACGGGCTTAGCCTCGGCTCACTGAACTCTGACATCTCGCTGGAATTCTACAACGTGCTGGGCGATCCGCCGCAAGGCGCCTTCTGGGTCGGCCCGCCCTTCGCCAGCCGCTCCTGGCCGCAATTCACCGCCGCCCGCAATCCGTCAAGCCCGGCCTGGTCGCCGATCTTCCGCGACGGCTCACTGGTGCGTTTCACCACGCAGAAGGACACCACCGCGGTTGCCTCCGCACCTTGGGGCCCGATGCGGATCATCTATCTGCAATATCCCTCTGATGCGATCGTGTTCTTCGAACCCGACAGCTTCTATCGCGAACCGGACTGGATGAAAGACCCGCGCGGCCCCGACGTTTCGCCCGAACTGCATTGGGTGCCCGTCGTCACCTTCGTGCAGCTTCTGACCGATATGATGACCGCCACGCTGACCAATGCCGGCCACGGTCACGTCTATGCCGCCTCGCACTATCTGGAAGGCTGGGTCGCCCTGACCGACCCGCCGGGATGGGATCAGGCCGGGCTGGATCGTCTGAACGCATGGTTCACCGAACAGGGGCTGTGACGCCCGCAAGGATCAACCGGCGGCCCTGACCTCACGCGTCAGGGCAACCACCGCGATCAGATGCGCCCCCACGGCTGGCCATAGCAAGATCCCGCTCTGCCCCGCAAAAACCCCGATCAGCACCAGCGCCAGCAACGCCCCGGCGCTGTAGGTCAACAGGCTATGCACCAGCCCATAGCGCAGGCATGCCAACGCAAAAAGGATCAGAACCGCGCCCGCGACCCGCGCCGCCAGGATCATCGTCGCGGGCAAATCGACCCCCAGAAACAGCGCCGCGATCTGTGCCGGAAACATCACCACCAGCCCCCCGAACACCGCCTCTGCGACCGCGATAACCTGCAAACTTCTCATCTGATCCCCCCAACCCGCTGGCACCACTGCACCAGCCGATCTGCCCCCTTGTCAATCGCCCGTGCGGCCTTTTCCGCTTGGGCCTTGACTCAACGGCACGCCCGGCGTATCCGCGCACCAATTCCCCCGGAGGCACCCCGCTTCCGGTCCCTTGGCACATGCCGGGATCGCCACCTGTCAGCGCGTTGCGCCCACAGGTGCCGTTCTGCATTGGTCATTGGAAACCCGTCCGCCGCGCCCCATATCCGGGGCGCATAAGCATGTAGGAGAGCGCGATGTTTGAAAGCCTGTCAGAACGCCTTGGTGGCGTGTTCGACCGTCTGACCAAGGCGGGCGCGCTGTCCGAGGCCGATGTTGACACCGCCCTGCGTGAAGTGCGCGTCGCCCTTCTGGAAGCCGACGTATCGCTGGAGGTCGCCCGCAACTTCGTCAAGGCGGTCAAGACCCGCGCCATTGGTCAGGCCGTCACCAAATCCGTGACGCCCGGCCAACAGGTCGTCAAGATCGTCCATGACGAGTTGATCCGTGTGCTGGCAGGCGAAGGCGAACCCCAAGACCTGAAAATCGACAACCCGCCTTCGGCGATCCTGATGGTCGGTCTGCAAGGCTCTGGCAAAACCACCACCACCGCCAAGCTTGCCAAACGTCTGAAAGACCGCAACGGCAAGCGCGTGCTTCTGGCCTCGCTGGATACCAACCGCCCCGCCGCGATGGAGCAGTTGGCTATCCTCGCCGCGCAGGTCGGAGTGGACAGCCTGCCGATCGTCAAAGGCGAAAGCGCCGTCCAGATCGCCAAACGCGCGAAAACCCAGGCCGCGCTTGGCGGCTATGACGTGCTGTTCCTCGATACCGCGGGCCGTCTGCACATCGACGAAGTGTTGATGGACGAAATTCAGGCGGTGCGCGACATCGCCCAGCCGCGCGAAACCCTGCTGGTCGTCGATGGCCTGACCGGTCAGGACGCGGTGAACGTCGCCACCGAATTTGACGGCAAGGTCGGCATCTCTGGCGTGGTCCTCACCCGGATGGATGGCGACGGTCGCGGCGGCGCCGCCCTGTCGATGCGCGCCGTCACCGGCAAGCCGATCCGCTTTGTCGGCCTTGGCGAAAAGATGGACGCGCTGGAAACCTTCGAGGCAGAGCGCGTCGCAGGCCGCATCCTTGGCATGGGCGACATCGTGGCGCTGGTGGAAAAGGCGCGCGAAACCTTCGAGGCCGAACAGGCCGAACGCATGGCCAAACGCTTTGCCAAGGGTCTGTTCAACATGAACGACCTGAAATCGCAGCTGGAACAGATGATCAAGATGGGCGGCATGCAGGGCCTGATGGGCATGATGCCCGGCATGGGCGGCATGGCGAAAAAGGCCGAAGCGGCCGGTTTCAACGACAAGATGCTGGCGCACCAGATCGCCCTGATCAACTCGATGACCAAGAAAGAACGCGCCAACCCCGATCTTCTGGCCGCATCGCGCAAGAAACGCATCGCCGCAGGTGCCGGGCTGGATGTGTCAGAGGTCAACAAGCTGATCAAACAGCACCGCCAGATGGCCGACATGATGAAGAAAATGGGCAAGGGCGGCATGATGAAACAGGCGCTCAAGCAGATGATGGGCGGCAAAGGCGCGCCCGATCTGGCCAACATGTCACCCGAGGCGCTGGAAGCAGCCGCCAAAGGCATGAAAGAGGGCATGGGCATGGGCGGCGGCTTCCCCGGCATGCCGCGCGGCGGCCTGTCGCTGCCCTCATCCTTGTCGGGGCTGATGAAGAAGAAGTAATGATTGCCCCCAGCCTTCATACCCAGCGCCTGACGCTCAGAATGCCCGTGCTGGCCGATTTCGGCCCGCGCGCGGATTTCTATGCGTCCGACCGTTCGGTGTGGGAGGATGGCCCGCTGGATCGCCGCGCCGCATGGCGGATCTTCGCGTCCGAGGTGGGGCAATGGCCGCTCATGGGCTTTGGCCCGTTCTCTGTCGATGATGCGGCAAGCGGTGCCTATCTGGGCGAGGTTGGCATCTACCAACCCGAAGGCTACCCCGAACCGGAACTCGGCTGGTTCACCACGCCAGAGGCCGAAGGTAAAGGTGTGGCGTTCGAGGCGGCCCGCGCGGTGATGGTCTGGGCGCGGAGCAGCTTTGGCTGGGATCATCTCGACAACTACATCGACCCGCGCAACGCCCGTTCGATCGAGCTTGCGCTGCGCTTGGGTGGCGTGCAGGTGGCTGCACCCGGCGCGGACCCTGCCGATGTGGTGATCCGCCATGATCTGCGGGGGCTGGCATGATCGTGCTGCACACCCCGCGCCTGACCCTGCGCCAACCCTTGCCCAAGGACATCCCGGCCAGCATCGCTTTCTGGTCCTCGCCGCGCTCGCACATGATGGGCGGGCCGTGGACAGCCGAGGAAACGGCCGCCGAATTTCAGGGCCTGCTGGATCAATGGGCCAAGCACGGTTTCAGCCTGTTCACCGTCACCCGCAAAGGTTCGGATGACGGTATCGGCGGCATTGGCCCTTTCTATCCCGATACCCACCCCGAACCCGAACTGGGCTGGAGCCTGTGGAACGCTGCCGATGAAGGGCAGGGGCTGGCATATGAGGCTGCAATCGCCGCCCGCGACTGGTTCTTTGCCACCACCGCCTTCCGCACTGCCGTCAGCTATACCGACCCGCAGAACCACCGCTCGCACCGCCTGTGCGAACGCATGGGCGCGGTGGTGGATAGGGCGGCGCCGAACCCCTACGGCGATGAACCGACGCTCACCTACCGCCATTTTGCGGGGGGTGCCGCATGATCACGCTGACTGGCCTGCCCACGCTTGCAACCGAACGCCTGACCCTGCGCGCGCCGCAGGCGTCCGACTGGCCGACCTTCCGCGATTTCGCCATGTCGGCGCGCACTGCCTTTGTGGGCGGCGCCAAAACCCAGGACAAAGCGGCAGAGAAATTCGCCGCCTTCTTTGGCCATTGGGTGATGCGCGGCTTTGGTCGCCTGATCGCCGAAGACCGCGCTACCGGGCTTGCCTTGGGGCATTTCGGCCCGATGCAATGGCTCGACGGTGGCCCGATTGAACTGACATGGTCGCTGTGGCGACCCGAGGCTGAAGGCCGCGGTTTCGCCACCGAAGCCGCCCGCGCCATGACCGAATGGACCTTTGCCGCGCTGGGCCTGACGGCGGCCCATGCCGAAGTCCACCGCGACAACGCCGCCTCGCACGCCATCGCGCAAAAGCTGGGCGGTCAGGTGATCGCAGGTCAAAAGCCGACATGGTTCGAGGACGGTGCGGTGTATCACTTCGCGGCTGGAGGGGCGCTATGACCTACCTGTCCACCATTCCGGTGATCGAAACCGAACGGCTGACCCTGCGCGCCCCGCGCGAGGCGGATTTCCCCGCCCTGCTGGCGTTCAGCGAAAGCCCGCGCGCCGCTTTCCTTGGCGGCAGCCTGCCGCGCCAACACATCTGGCGCGGGTTGCTGGCCAACATCGGCCATTGGGCGCTGCGCGACTACGGCTTCTGGTCGGTAGACACCAAGGCAGGCGATTTCATCGGCCGTGTCGGCGTGATCTATCACGACGGCTGGCCAGAGCCGGAACTGGCATGGCACCTGTTTGATGGCTTTGAAGGCCATGGCTATGCGTTCGAGGCCGCCCTTGCCGCCCGCGCCAACCATGCAAACCGCATCTCGGCCCAGCCGCTGATCAGCATGATCGACGCAGGCAACGCCCGCTCCGAAGCTTTGGCTCTGCGTCTGGGGGCGGTGCGCGAACGTACCGAAACCGACGATCGCGGCGCCTATCACATCTATCGCCACCTCGCCGCAGGGAGCCTGCAATGACCGACGCCACCGCCATCACTTCGGGCCGCGCCGCCGAAATCCTGAAAGACCACCGCGAGTCGATCGACCGTCTGGATGCGATCCTCGTCTATACCCTTGCCGAACGGTTCAAGCGCACCCAGGCCGTGGGTCGCCTGAAGGCCGAGCACGATCTTCCGCCCTCTGATCCCAGCCGCGAAGCGCGGCAGATCGAACGGCTGGAGTGGCTTTCGAAAGAGGCCGACCTTGATCCCGAATTCGCAAAGAAATTCCTGACCTTCATCATCTCCGAAGTCATCAGGCATCACGAGAAACTGCAGAAATAACCCAACCCCAACCAAGGTGGGCAGATTGCCCACCCTACGAAACCCAAACCTACGAAACCCAAGGAGACTACATATGTCGATGAAAATCCGTCTGGCCCGTGGCGGCAGCAAAAAGCGCCCGTTCTATTCCATCGTTGCCACCGACAGCCGCAACCCGCGCGATGGCCGCTTTCTGGAAAAGCTGGGCACCTATAACCCGCTTCTGGCCAAAGACAGCGAAGACCGCGTGAAAATGAACATGGAGCGCGTGCAGTACTGGCTCGCCCAGGGCGCTCAGCCCACCGACCGGATCGCGCGCATGCTGGAATCGGCTGGCGTTGTGGCAAAGAAAGTCCGCAACAACCCGAAATCCGCCGTCCCCGGCAAGCGTATGGCCGAACTGGCCAAGAAAAAAGCAGAGCGCGCTGCCGCTCCGGCTGCGGAATAATCCCGTCCGGCGGTTCCGAAAAGGGGCCGCCACATATCCTTTGCGGCGGCCCCATCCCGGGGCCGTCTTGCCGAACCCGAGGAGTCTCATGCCCCATCCAGATCGTATCTGCGTCGGCGCCATTGCAGGCTCTTTCGGTGTTCAGGGTGAGGTGCGGCTGAAAAGCTTCTGCTCTGATCCAGAGGCCATTGCCGATTACGGCCCGCTGTACAGCGAAGACGGCACGAAATCCTTCAAGGTCAAACTAACCCGCCCGGTGGCAGGCGGCCTTGGCGCGCGCATCAGCGGGGTTGACACCAAAGAGCAGGCCGATGCGCTGAAAGGCGTCAGCCTGTACGTTGACCGCGCCAAACTGCCCTCGCTGCCCGATGACGAATTCTACCACGCCGACCTGATCGGGCTAGAGG
>CAMFLG010000056.1 GCA_945957495.1 uncultured Pseudorhodobacter sp.
GGTCAACCGTCTGTTCCTTGCGGTTCGCCGTCTGGAACGTCGCGCCCCAGACCTTTTTGCGGCGGCTGGCCGAGAAGCTGGCGAAATATTCCCGGAAACCGGCGATCAGGTCGGCCTTGGTGAACATCACATAGACCGGGAAATCGACCTTCAGCGTCTCGTGAATTTCGCCCAGACGCGCGCGGATGGTTTCGGCGTGTTTGGTGATCTGCTCTGGCCCGGCGTTCATCAGATCGGCCACGGAAATCGCCAGAATGACGCCGTTGATCGGCTGTTTCGGGCGGTTCTTTTTCAACAGGTTCAGGAAGGACGCCCAAGAGGCGCTGTCGGCGCCCGCGTCACTGTCCTGCGTGGTATAGCGGCCAGCGGTGTCGATCAGGATCGCATCCTCGGCAAACCACCAATCGCAATAACGGGTGCCGCCAAAGCCTTGCAGCCCGCCCTGTTGCTGGCCCGAAATCGGGAATTTGATTTCCGAATTCACCAGCGCGGTGGTCTTGCCAGACCCCGGCGGACCGATGATGACATACCACGGCATGTCATAGAGGTAGGTCTTGGAATTGCCGGATTTTTTCAGCGTGGCCAGCGCGGATTGCATCCGGCCCGCCAGTTCCTTGCCGTCGCCGGTGGGGGACGGATCGGCAACCAGCGCCTTTTCCAGCGCCGCCTGCCCTTTTTGGCGGCGCAATAGTTTGATGACGCCCCAGATGATCAGGATCAGCGCCAGCAGGCCGATCAGCAGCGCCTGCACCCAGACGGGTTCAAACGGATGCGAGTCGCCAAAGCCGATCAGCGGCCCGGCAAAGATCACAACGGCGGAAAAGGCCAGAAAGCCAATCAGGACAAGAGCAAGTTTAACCCACTTCATTGCAGTGTCTCTTCCCGCTTGATCATGATCTCGACCCGGCGGTTCAGCGCCTGACCGTCCTTGGTGGCATTGTCGCCGATCGGGTCGGCATCGGCCTTGCCTTCGACGGTGATGCGGCTGGCGTCTTTCAACCCGGGGGCCAGCACAGCCTGCACCGCCTCGGCCCGCGCCAGCGACAGATCATGGTTGTTCTTGAATTTGCCGCGCCCGTTCATCGGCACGTTGTCGGTATAGCCCCAGATCAGGATCGGCCCCGGTTCGGCATCCAATGCGGCGGCGATGCGCGCGCCCAGATCGTTGAATTCCGGCTTGGTCACAGCCTTGCCACTGGCAAAGAGGGCGGCGTTGTTCACCCGCACAAAGATGAAATCGCCCTTCAGATCCACCTGCACCAGACCGGAATCGATATCGGCCTGCATGGCGGCGCGCATCCGGTCCAACTGTTCGGCCTTGCCTGCGGCCTCCAGAATCTCGGTCTGGTCCACCTCCAGCGGGGTGAAGGCGGCGGCGCGCACCAGGGACACCGGCGTTGTCGGCGTCAGCGTCAGCAGGGTTTGCGACACGACAGAGCCTTCGCGGGCAATCAGCATCGACAACCCGAAATAGGCCCCCATCAGCACCAGCGCCAGAACCGAGCCGATTACCCACAACGGCGTTCCGCCAAAACGACGGCGGCCGCCCACGACGACCGGTTGCCAGTTGGGCGAAATGTCTTCATCCGGGCGCGCCTGCACCCGGCGCAAGGAATCGTAGATGGTGCTGCGGATGCGGGCCAGATCGACGGCGCCATTTGGTGCTGCGCGATATTTGCCCTCAAATCCCAGCGACAGGCAGGTCAGCGCCAGTTCCAGCAGTTGGAAAAACTGCGCCGGGGCCTGCAACGCCTTATCGACCTCCTGGAAAAAGCCAACACCCGAGGTGCGGACGTTGAAAAACCGCGCCACCATGGAATATTGAATCCACAGATGCCGGTCGGTGCCGGGGATGTTCTGCACGATGTCATCTGCCGTGCCGCACAAGAGGTATTTCGCCACCTGCGTCTGATGCGCATCGACGCCTGCCTTGAGGCAGTTTTCCTCAAAGCTTTCAATCTCGCGGGTGACGTATTCCATCAGGGGAACCGCCTCCATCTCGACCATCTGGGTGCGCAGGCGGCCAAAGAGGATCAGCAGATTGGCGGCGGCGGCCAGCATCGGGCTTTTCGGGCCACCTGCGCCAAGGCCTTTGGCCGACAGGGCGGTGCGCAGATCAATCTTGGGGCCGGTGTTGGTGTAATTCGTCGGCTGCGCGGTCGAGGCGTCGGGGAACAGGTTCTGCCCCGGTGCAAAGGCGCTGCCACCGATCACGTTGCGTTGCTGCGGTGCGCCTTGCGGCAGCGGTGCGCCACCAAAGGGCTGGCCACCAAAGCCGCCGCCCTGCCCGCCAAAGCCGCCTTGCCCCGCGCCCTGCCCACCGGGCAAAGGCGCCGGAATGCCGCCGCCGGTGCCGCCAATGCTCCATGCGTCGCCCGGATCGGCTGCGGGGGGCGGGGTCTGGCCAAAACCGCCGCCCGAAGGCGCGCCAAAGCCGCCGGGGCTAATTCCAGGCAACGCACCGCCGATCACCGTGCGTTCGTTCGGCGCGGTCTGCCGTTTGCCGCCCCCGGGCATCGGGGTGACGCCCCCCGGCATCGGCGTGGGAATGCCAATACCCCCGATGACCGTCTTGTCCTTGTTGCCGCCACCGCCGCCCGCGTTGCTCATGTGCGCGTCTCCACGATCGCCCAAAGCTCCATCTTCAGATCCGGCCAGTCACCGGCGAAATGCATGCCGATGGCCGGGGCCGTCGAAAACTCGCGCCACAGCGGCGAGTTCTTTTCCAGAATGAAATAGACGTTGCGCGACACGGCACGGATCTGCCGGGGCGGGGTCGGGATATGCACCAGATCAATGCCGGGCAGGTTGTTGTTGACGATTTCGGCCATGCGGGTGTTGGGGCCGACCTTGCACAGTTCGGGAAACTGCTGTTGCACCAGCGTCATCGCGCGGCTGCTTTCCACCTCGATCACGAAGGTGGCGTCGCGGAACAGATTGCGGTCGGCGACCTGCGCCAGATAGGAATTCTGCCGCACCTGCACCAGATCCAGCCGCGTCGCCCGGCCGACATCGCGGCTGAGCAGCCGCTGAATATCGCGCACCACAGGTTCGATGCTGCCCTTCAGATCGGCATGATCATAGGCGCCATAGGGCGGGGCAAGGCGTTTATCCTGATCAAAGGTCCACAGTTCGCCCGAAAAGCGCAACAGTTCCTCATACAGCCGTTCGGGATGCACATAGCGGCTGGCGCGCAGGTGGCGCAGCACGTTGATCTGGCGGTTCAGGCAGAGCAGAACGAAATAGTCGGTGGCCTGCAATCCGCCCGCGGCAGAGGGGTCAGAGGCATAGCGGGCCAGACTTTCCAGCTTGGTTTCCACCCAGCCGATCACCCGGTCCAGCCAGCCCAGCGCCACCGAATGCCCCGAGATGGTCAACAGCGGCGGCGGAAAGGCATCGTCCAGAATCACAACATTGTCGCGCACCTCGACGATGCGGCCAATCTTCAGGCATTGGTAGCCGGGTTTCGGCGTGGCGCGGATATCCAGTTCCAGCCGGGGTGCCGCAATCTCGATCTGTTGTTCCAAACGCAGGGCCGAGGCACTGTCGGCCACGGTTTCGGCACCCAGCACATAGCGGGTCGCGGCCCCCGCCTCGGTGTCCATCGCCACTTCACGGCCGTTCATCACATGATCGGGCAGGGTCAGCCAGACGCCCATGCCATCCGACCCGGGCTGCACCTCGACCGCGCGCGGCAGGGGCGACACGGCGGGGGCATCAAACGGCGTGCCATCGGGGAAAATGCCGGTGACAGAGGCCAGTTCGATCCGGCCCTGTTGCAGCCGGTCGCGGTTGACGCGCATTTCCTCGATTCCCCACGGGTAAGGGGAAACATGGCGGGTGCGGGCCTCGATCAGCTTTTCAACATAGCGATCACTTTGCTGCAGGTGATGCGGCTGCAGGAACAGCCCCTCTTTCCATGCAACCTTGCTATACCAAGACATTCCGACCTCATCCCATCGCCCGATCTGAAATGACCGGACTCAAATTCCATATACACGACGCAGGTTATTCCGCCCACCGTGTTTGCAAAAAACTGAGTGCATCCTGCGTCCTGTCCGTGCGCCGATCAAGCCCGGTTTTGCAGCCAGCCTGCAGAAAGAAAAACCCCGGCGCAAGGGATGCGCCGGGGATGCAAAGCAGTCAGGCTCTGCCGATCAGAAGCTGAGCCGCAACTGCGCGGTCAGGCTGTAGCTGTCGGACACGTTTTCGCCAAAGCGGGTGTCGGCCCAGATCCCGGCGTTCAGCTGCCGCGCGCCTGCCGGGCCATTTGCCAGCAGTTGCAGATAGCTGAGGCCCACCGAGATATCGCCATAGCTGCCGATGCTGTCGATGCCCACATCCACGGTATCACCGCCCGAAGTAAACACGGCGTCACGCTGACCGCCCATGTCCTGATAGTAGGTGCCAGTGACATAGTAGGTCAGCGCCGAGGTGCCATTCGGGTTGACCTTCGATTGCGCCAGCGAGGCACCAAGGAAGCCGACGGTGGTATCGTAGGCGGCCACCTCCAGCGACTGGGTGTCGTTCAACTGCACGATAGCGCCGGAGTTGGAGAAGTAGTTGAAGCCGACCGTCGGGATGAAGCTGATCAGCTTTTCAGCGTTCACGTCCAGACGATAGTTGAAGCGGCCGCTTAGCGCGGTGGTGCTGGTCGAGAAGGACTTGCCGTCCAGCCCGATCAGATAGGCGTCGGAAACGCCGTTTACCGCCGTTTCAGACAGATCGAAGTTGTTGGTGGCATAGTTCGCCTGCAGGTCGAACGACATGCGGTCCTTGGCACCGGCAAGATAAAGGCCGCCATAGGCCTGATCAAAGTTGGTGGTCAGGTTGCTGGTTTGCAGGCCGCGCTGGATCGGATCGGAATACAGACCCTGCTTGCTGTTGCCGGTGTTGGCGCCCACCATGAAGCCCAGCGCCCCATCCCAGCCGTTGAAATAGCGGCCATCGTAGCAGCCAAAGTCATAGCCGCCCTGAATGCCGGAGAAGTTCATCGTCATCTGGGTGTTGAAGTCACCCGAGACCTGGTGCGTTGTGCCGCCGAAGGTGCCGTTGCCCGCAGTAATCTGCGCATAGCCGCCTTGCGAGCAGGCCGGGCCGTCATCGGCAATGGCGCCAGTCAGCGGGCTGGTCGGCCGGTTGACGACGGCGTTGAGCATCGACTGCGTCAAGGCCACGGTCGAGGCCATGCCGGTGAAGCCGGTGTTCACGTCGCTGACCACCTGCAGATCGCCGCTGTCGGCGCGGCCCAGCGTGTACTGGATGCCGCCACCCACCGGCAGGCCGGTCTGGGTATAGGCCGCAGAGGCGTCCACCCCGGTGGCCACGGTGATCGGGGCAATCACGATGCCGCCGGTTCCGGGGACCACATCGAAGGCCAGGTTGATCGTGCCAGAGATGCCGCCACTGCCAACGATCTGGTCAGAGGCGCCCGTGGTCAGGTTGATATCCATCCCGTAGGTGCCGTTGCCAGAGGCTGCGCCGGAAATCGTCAACACGTCGCCGGTGGTGCCGTTTGCCATGCTGGTGGTGCCAGAGTTGACATAGCTGCCGTTGATCGTTGAACTGCCAGAGCTGGTCAGCCTGCCAAAGTTCGTGAAGGCCCCGGCAACCGTGCCGGAGGTCAGCACAACCTGTGCATTTGCGAGGTTGTTGATGGTGGTCGCGGCCAAAGTGCGGCCAGAGCCGACCTCGATCTTGCCGCCGCTGTTGTTGGTGATAGTGCCAAAGTTGCTGATGCTCCCCGCCGTCACGTTCAACTCGCCTGCGTTGGTGAACACGTTGGCACCGTTGCCCGACAGACCTGCGGCGCCAACGTTGACGGTCGAGGCCGTGTTGACGTTGGTGATGTTGCCCACCACCGCGCCGCTGGCCGCGATCACGCCCGGACCTTTGTTCAGCAGACCGCCGGTAAAGGTGCCGCCGTTCACCGCCACATTGGCGCTGCCGTTGTTGGTGGTCACACCGCCAACCGTGCCACCATTTACCGCCAGCGTCGCCGCGTTATCAACATTCACATCGCCGCCGACGCTGCCGGTCAGGGTCAGCGACCCGGTGTTGACCGCCACTTCGCCGGTGTTGCTGCTTGCGCCGCTGAGCGTGACAGTGCCGCCGCCAATCGTCAGCTTGCCCGAACCCGACAGCGCGCCAGAGATGTTGGAAGCGCCATTCAGCAGGGTCAGAGTGCCGCTTGCCAGCGCGATGCCGCCCGACCCGTTAACCGTGGCCACGGTTTCGTTGCCGCCGGTGATGGTGAGACCGCCGCTGCCGTTGTTCACGACCGCCGCAGTCGAACTCAGCGCGCCGCCGTCGGTGCTAAGCCCGCCGCTGCCCGAGGTGACAAGCGATTGCGTGGCAAGTTTGCCCGCACCCGTCACCGCCAACGTACCCGCCGTCACCTGCGCGGTGCCGGTGAAGCTGTTGCTGGCGTTGGTCAGGGTCATCGTGCCTGCGCCCTGTTTGGTCAGACCGCCTGCGCCGGTGATCGCCCCGCCAAAGCTGGTGTTGCCTGCGTCGCCCGTGGTCAGGGTGTTGGCCGCCAGATCCACCGTGGTGCCCGCGTCCGCCCCGGCCAGCGAGCCGATGGTTTCGCTGCCGCTCAGCGCCAATTTCGCCGTATTGCTCAGCGTCACAGCCGCCGTATCGGCCAAAGAGGCACCGTCCACTTTCAGAGTGGCGGCGTTTTGCACCGCAACCACGCTCGATGCGATAGAGCCATCGACCGTCAGCGTGCCACCCGAAACCGTGGTGGAGCCGTTGGCGGTGCTGGCGCCGGTCAGGGTCATTTCACCCGAGCCGGTCTTTTCGAACGTGCCCGCGCCTGCCAGAACCCCGGCATAGCTGGTCGAGGTGTTGTTGCCCCCCGTGATCAGGTTGGCAGTCATCTGCACGGTGCCGCCCGATCCGGCCAGCGAGCCGATGGTTTCGGCATTCGTCACCGTCAGCGTGCCTGCGTTCACCACAACCGCACCCGCATCGGCAATCGCCGCGCCGTTCTGCAGTTCCAGCGTACCGCCGGTCAGGGTGGTGGTGCCGGTGTAGGTGTTGGTGCCCGACAAGGTGGTGGCGCTGGTGCCAGCCACCGTCAGATCGCCCGCACCGGAAATCACCCCGGAGATCGTCGAAGCGCCAGAGTTCAGCGTCAGAACCGAACCTGATGACAGCGCAATCGTGCCGCCGTTGAAGATGTTGGCGATGCTTTCATCGCCACCCGCCGTCAGGGCAAAGGCGCCGTCATTGCGGATGCTGGCGGCGGTGGTGAACGCCCCACCGTCCGAAGTAAGCGTGCCCGTCGGATCAATGGTGAAGCTGGTGCCAGAGATGCCGCCCGCCCCGGTCAGCGCAAGGGTGCCGCCCGTGACGGTGGTGCCACCGGTAAAGCTGTTCGCCCCGGTCAGGGTCAAGGTGCCGGTGCCGATCTTTTGCAGATAGCCGGTGCCAGAGATCACGCCGCCAAAGCTGGTCGAGGTATTGGCCGATCCGGCGACCACCCCGGCGGGGCCGGTGGTGACGATGCTGCCCGCCGTGCCCGACAGGGCGCCTGCGGTCAGATCGGCCTTCACGTTGGTGATGCCGCCGTTGGCGACAAGGCTGCCCACGGTTTCCGCCGTGTTCACGTTCACCGTGCCGCCCGAAACGGTCAGCGCCGCCGCATTCGACAGGTTGGACCCTGCGTTCAGGTTCAGCGTTCCGGCGGAAACCGAGGTTGCCCCCGAAACGATGCCGGTGTTGGTAAAGGTGCCGGTCGAATTCTGCGCCAGCGACGCCAGCGTGCCAGAGTTCGAACCGCCGCCCGCGCCGGTGTTGGTCAATGCCCCCGCCGACCCGGTGTTGGTGAAGGTGCCGGTGTTGCCGACCGCCCCCATCGTCAGGTTGTTGGTGGTGGTGCCCGCGTTGGTGACGCCCGCCATGGTGCCGTTGTTCACCAGCGTGCCCGCCGCAGCCACGGTCGTTGCCGTCTGTACGTCGCCCGTGGCGCCGACCTTGAAGGTGCCGCCGCTGATGTTCAGCGTGCCCGTCCCGTCAATGGTGCCATCGGTGCCATTGACCGCGCCGGGGTTCAGCAGGTTGAACGCGCCCGAAACATTCAGCGTGGTGCCCGCGCCCGTCAGGGTGATGGTGCCGGTTGCATTGCCGGTTGCCGCGACGTTGATGACAGTCCCAACGGTTTCCGATCCGGTGAAGGTGACTTGGCCGTCCGCTGCCAGCACGGCGCTGGAATCAAGGATCGCGCCGCCGTCGGTAGAGAAGGTGTTGCCAGCGGTGGAACCCAAGCCCTGTGCGCCCGTGGTGCCAGTCCCGGTCAGCGCAACCTCGCTGCCCGTCCCGGTAGACCCCAGAACGCCGATAAAGCCCGATCCGTCGCCGGTCAGATCCAGCTTGCCGCTGCCATCGTTCAGTACCGTGCCGCTGCCCGTCATCGCACCATTGAAGGTGGTCGAGCTGGCCCCGGCGATCGTCAGTTCGTTTGTGCCCACCGAAAGGGTGGCCCCATTCAGCGCCGCCCCGACCGCGTTCGCCAGCGAGGCGATCGTTTCATCGGCCTTCAGGTTCAGCGTGCCGCCATCGTCCACGATCACATCAACGCTGTCGTCAATCGCCGTACCGCCGTCAACCGAAAGCGTGCCGTCCGAGATGGTCAGATCGCCGGTGAAGGTGTTGGTGCCAGACAGCGTCAACTCACCCGCACCGATCTTTTCCAACGGGCGCGCGCCGCCGGTTTCGTCAATCACGCCGGATTGTTCCGCAGACCCCGTCAGCACCTGCAGTTGCGTGCTGTTGGAATTGAGCGTGATCGCAGTGGCGTTGGTAACGGTATCGGCATAGTCGATCACCGATCCGGTGGTGGTGATATGGCCGGTCGCCCCGCCCGCCGCACCATCCGATTGCAGGCTCAGCGTGCCATCGACGGTGATGCCGCCGGTGATCGTGTTGGTGCCCGACAGGGCCAGCGTGCCGCCGTTCACCAGGATCTCGCCCGATGTGTTGACGGTGCCCGAAACCGTAGTGGTGCCGCTGCCCTCTTTGATCAGCGTGGTCAACGCCGTGCCAGTGACATCACCTGCATAAGTGGTACTCGTTCCATCCGACCCGAAGGTCAGCTGAGACGCGCCGTTCGCGACGGTCAGGGCAACGGTGCCGCCGGTGCCCGACAGGGCATCGACCGACACGATGGCGTTGTCGAGGTTCAGCGTGCCGCCGTTGACGGTCAGCGCGCCGTAATCCCGCGCCGTGCCGCCTGTGTCGACGTTCAGCGTGCCGCCGGTTTCGAGCGTGATGTCCGTGCTGCCCGACAGGGCCGACCCGGTGCCAGTCAGCGTCAGGCTGGCCGTGTTCAGACCCGAACTGGTGACGGTCAGGCCGCCGGTGAAGCTGTTGGTGCCGGTCAGCGTCACGTCCGACGCCTCGGCAAGCGCCGTGCTGTCGGTCACGGTCAGGCCGGTGACGCCCGTGCCGTCCTGGATGGTGCCGCCAAAGGTCGAGGTGCCGGTCAGCACAAGGCTCGCCCCCCCCGCACCGCTGTTGGTGACGGTGCCGGTGCCAGACAGCGCGTGCACGGTAGTGTCGAACCCGCCGATGTCCAGCGTTGCCCCGGTTGCGACCGAGGTGCCCGCGGTGAAGTCAAGCAGCGACGTGCCTGCACCTGCCGCGCCGATCCGCAAGGTGCCTGCATCGACGGCAACGGTCGAGTTGCTGTTCGCCCCGGTGCTGTTGTTTGCAACCACTGTCCCGGTTGCCCCGGTCTCGCCGATGGTCAGGGCGCCGCCGTTGGCCGTGTTCAGCGCGTTAATGGTCAGGGTGGTGCCCGTTGCTGCGGTGATCGTGCCGCCCGCCGCAACCGCAACCACGGTGCCGGTCAGCGTGCTGTCCGACAGCCCGGCCAGCTTGCCGCCGTCAAGGGTTGCCACATTGCTCAGGTCGCCGCCGTCCACCTCCAGCGTGCCGGTGATGGTGGTGGCCGCGCTGATCGTACCGGTGAGTGTGGTTGCCGTGGCCCCCTGCACCGTAGCGTCAGCCCCCGACAGGGTGCCGCTGATCGTGCCGCCGTTCAGCGTCGCGCTGGTGGTCGTCTCTACGAGGCCCCCCATGTCGCCACCCGATTGGGTGAAGGTTGCCGCGTTGATCTCAACCGTGCCACCCGTGCTGCCGCCCGATTGGGTGAAGGCGCCAGACAGCGTCTGCACGCCCGAACCGTTGATCGTGCCGCCGGTCTGGGTGATGGAAGTGTAACTGTCACTGCCCGACGAGGTGAAGGTGCCGGTGCCCGAAACGTTCACTTGTGCGCCCGCCGCCAGCGCATCGCTGTCAGTGGTCAGCGTGCCAGACGAGACGTTCACGGCGGTCGAGGCAAGCGCCCCCGCCCCCGTCACGTTCATGGCGCCACCGCTGACAGTGCTGGTGCCGGTATAGGCCAATGCCGTTGTCACGTTCGCCGTGCCGCCCGCCACCGTCAGCCCGCCTGCGCCGGTGATCGTGCCAGCAAGGGCAGAGGTGCCGCTGTTCAGGGTCAGGCTTGCGTTGAGGGTGGTCGCGCCGGTGTTGTCGAGTTCGGCAATGCTTTCAAGGCCATCAACCTGGAAATTCCCGGCGTTTGTAACCGCAGCACCCGTCACCAGCGATCCGCCAGCCACTTGCAGGGTTGCGCCTGCCGCCGTTTCCAGCGCCGTTGAATCCACGCTGCCGGTGATGTTCAACGTGCCCGCAGTTACGGTCGTCTTGCCGGTATAGGTGTTGTCCGCCGACAGCTCCAACGTGCCTGCGCCGATCTTCTCGATGGGGCGCGCGCCGCCGGTCTGGCTGATGATGCCCGACTGCTCTGCCGAACCGGCCAGCACCTCCAGCTGAGTCGAGTTCGAGTTGACGATCAGCGCCGACCCTTCATTCACCCCGTTGGCATAGCTGACGACCGAGCCGTTGGTGGTGATCGTCCCGCCGATGGCGTCCGAATTGCCGATGGCCAGGGTACCGGAATTGACAACGACATTGCCTGCGACCGACCCGGTGATGCTTAGCGTGCCGCCGCCCACCCGAGCCTCGCCGACGAAGGTGTTCGCGCCGCTTAGAATCGTGGTGCCGCTTTGGACGATCACATTGCCCGTGCCGCCGATGACCCCCGAAATTTCGCTGCTGCCACTGTCGCCAAGCGTCAGGTCGGCGTCGTTCAGGTTGACAGTGCCCGAACCTTGCAAGTCAATCGACACATCCCCG
>CAMFLG010000057.1 GCA_945957495.1 uncultured Pseudorhodobacter sp.
CACTTCGGCATTGGCCGCTTTGCCTGCGGCGAAACGGTTTGTGTTGCTGAGCCATGCCGGGGATCGGTCGGACGACGATATTCGCGGCCTTGTCAGCGGGGCGTTCGCGCTGCGTCCCGATGTGGTGGTGCTGGCCGAAAACCCGAAATACCTGCGCGGGCGCGCGCTGGGCGAGGTGCCGGACCTGATGCGGCAGCGCTGTCTTGAATTGGGCATGGTGCCAGAGCAAATGCTGGCGGCGGACCGCCCGGCAGAGGCGGCAGAAATGATTCTGAACCGCGTTGGTCCCGGCGATCTGGCGCTTCTGCTGGTGCATGACGACCGCGACAAGATCTTTGCGATGTTGCAGGCGCAGGGGCAGGCGGTTTAGCGCCGCAAGGAATTTCGCCGTCTGGGATGACCTGCAATGGTTGAAAAACTTTTTCAATTTTGTCTGACCTGTCAGCGATTGCTCTGGGTACTTTTTTGTTGAGAGTGAGGGGTTTTCGGCTACAGTGCCCATAAGCCTTTGAAGTTTCCGAAATCGTTTTCTGCGACGGTCGGTTTTGGCGATGCGACGAGGTCATTGATACTTTGGGAGGAGTGTCCAATGTCCGCCGGTAGCTCGGGTCAGGAGACCAAAAGAATTTCTCTGATTGCCCTGACGGCGATGGTGGTCGGTTCCATGGTGGGGGCTGGAATTTTCAACTTGCCCGGGCGGTTTGGCATTGCGACTGGGCCGTTCGGGGCCATCATCGCCTGGTGCATCGCGGGAAGCGGGATGTACATGCTGGCGCGGGTGTTTCAGGCGCTGGCTCAACGGCGCCCGGACATTGACGCAGGTGTATTCGCCTATGCCAAAGCCGGCTTTGGCGACTATGTCGGGTTTCTTTCGGCCTTTGGCTATTGGCTGGGCTCTTGTCTTGGAAACGTTTTTTACTGGGTACTGATCGGCACGACCCTGGGCACGTTTTTCCCTGCCTTTGGCCATGGCAACACAGTGGTTGCCATTGGGACGTCGCTGGCG
Source organism: uncultured Pseudorhodobacter sp. (assembly GCA_945957495.1). Taxonomy (GTDB): domain Bacteria; phylum Pseudomonadota; class Alphaproteobacteria; order Rhodobacterales; family Rhodobacteraceae; genus Cypionkella. Next base: position 1,007 of record CAMFLG010000057.1, read on the forward strand.
GGGATCTGGCTGTTCCACACCATGATCCTGCGCGGCATCGAACAGGCGGCCTTCATCAACTTTGTGGTGACGATTGCCAAGCTGGTGCCAATTCTGGTGGCGCTGATTGCGATGCTGTTTGCCTTCAATGCCGACCTTTTCGCCGAGAATTTCTGGGGCGGTGTGGATATGCCGGATAAGACGCTGGTGCAGCAGGTGCGCGACACCATGCTGATCACGGTCTTTGTGTTTATCGGGATTGAGGGGGCGAGCGTTTATTCGCGCTATGCCAAGACCCGCAAGGATGTGGGCACGGCCACGGTGCTGGGCTTTGTGGCGGTGACGGGGCTGATGGTGGCGGTGACGCTGTTGCCCTATGCCATCGCACCGCGGGCAGAGATTGCTGGCCTGAGGCAGCCCTCGCTCGCCGGGGCGCTGGAACTGACGGTGGGCGCCTGGGGCAGTTGGTTCATCTCGATCGGCGTGCTGATTTCGGTGCTGGGCGCCTATCTGGCCTGGTCGCTGATCTGCGCCGAGGTGATGTTTGCCGCCGCCAAATCGAACGACATGCCGCGGCTGTTTGCCTCCGAGAATGCCAACAAGGTTCCGGCGAATGCGCTATGGGCGACAAATACGGTGATTTCGCTGTTCGTGATTTCCACCTATTTTTCGGCCGATGCCTTCAACTTCATGCTGGATATGGCAACAGTTACCTCACTGCTGCCGTATCTGTTGGTTGCGGGCTATGCGGTGTTGCTGGCCCGGTCGGTGGCCGCCTATGCCGACACCCCGGACGAGCGCAAGCGTGACTTGGCCTTTGCATGGATCGCGGTGGTCTATGTTCTGTTCATGTTCGTCGCGGCAGGGGCCAAATATGTGCTGCTGGTGGCAGTGCTTTATGCGCCCGGGACCGTGCTTTACATCTGGTCGCGGCGCGAGCAGAACGCGAAACTTTTCACAGGCATTGAACTTCCCATTTTCATTGTCGTGCTTTTGGCTGCGGCCGTCGGTATCTTGGGCCTCGTCAGCGGCGTGATCACACCTTAATCGAAAGGCAGGCAAATGTCGGCAAAACAAGAATTTGGCGTTCACTCTGAAGTTGGCCAGTTGCGCAAGGTGATGGTTTGCGCGCCGGGGCGGGCGCATGCGCGACTGACCCCGTCGAATTGCGATGACCTGTTGTTTGATGATGTGCTGTGGGTCGAAACCGCCAAGCGCGACCATCTGGATTTCCAGCAGAAGCTGCGCGATCAGGGGGTTGATGTCGTCGAGATGCACGACCTGCTGACCGAGACGCTGGCTGTACCCGAGGCGAAGGCCTGGATTCTGGACACCCGCGTGACGGAGAATGAGGTTGGCCCCGGTCTGGTGGCCGAGGTGCGCAGTTATCTGGAGGGGCTGTCGAACCGCGATCTGGCCGAAACCCTGATCGGCGGGCTTTCGGTGGATGAGTTTCCCGAAAGCAAATCCAGCGATTTCATGAACCTGATCCGCAGCGGGCTGGGGATCACGCAATATCTGATCTCGCCGCTGCCCAACACGCTGTATACCCGCGATACGACCTGCTGGGTCTATGGTGGTTGCACCGTCAACCCGCTTTACTGGCCCGCGCGCCGGGACGAGACGCTGCTTACGACGGCGATCTACCGCTATCATCCGGATTTTGAGGGCAAGGTCCGGGTGTGGTGGGGCGATCCCAATGTGGATCACGGGCTGGCCACGGTTGAGGGCGGCGATGTGATGCCTGCGGGCAACCGCACCATGCTGATCGGCATGTCAGAGCGCACCTCGCATCAGGGCATCGGGCAACTGGCGCGGTCGTTGTTTGCGCAAGGGGTGGTGGACCATGTGCTTGTCGCGGCGATGCCACGTTTGCGGGCGGCGATGCATCTGGACACGGTGTTCACCTTTGCCGACCGCGATTGCGTGCTGATCTACCCCGATATCGTCAACACCATCACCCCCTATTCGGTGCGGCCGGGCAAGGAGGGCAAGCTGGATGTGCGGCAGGCCAAGGGCAACTGGGTTGAGGCGGTGGCCGAAGGGCTGGGCGTGAAGAAGATGCGCGTCGTGGAAACCGGTGGCAACGCCTATGTGCGCGAACGTACGCAATGGGATTCCGGTGCCAATCTGGTTTGCGCCAAGCCTGGCGTGGTGTTTGCCTATGACCGCAACACCTACACCAACACGCTGCTGCGCAAGCAGGGGATCGAGGTGATCACGATCTCTGGTTCCGAACTGGGCCGCGGCCGCGGTGGCGGCCATTGCATGACCTGCCCAATCATTCGCGACGCCGTGGACATCTAGGCCGGATCACCCCGCCGCAGCGCCGGCCCGTGCAAGATAGGCGTGATAGCGCGGGTCATCTTTGGCACGCGTCCCCGCCTTTTCGCAAATCGCGCGGATATGATCGGCGCAGCACAGCGCGTGCAGCCTTGCCACATCTGGCAGGGCCATGGCGCGGGCGTGAATTGCATCAAAAGCCTCTGCATAGCGGAAGGCAGAGGCATCCAGCTCGGTGCCTTTGTCTGCCGCGTCGAAATAGCTTTGCTGGTAGCGATTGCTGAGCGCCACAGGCGAGGCGGTTCCCCGTTTGAGGCTGAAGGTTTCTTCAGACCGCAGCATGTAGTGGTTCAGTTGCGCAACCGTGTGGGTGGTCAGTGTTGCGGGCAGTTTGCTGACGAATTTGCCGTCCGGCCTCCATCGTTGCAGCGTCTGCCCCGCGGTGTTGACCCAGCAGACCCCAGTTGCGGCATCACCGCCTGCCGCCGATACGTCAAAGCGGGTCGGCCCGTGTTCGCCAATCGCGGCGAACAGGCGCGGCTTGCGGAAGATCGACTTGGCCGAACGCGACACCGGGCTGCCAACCGGGTTGGCATAGACGAACTGGCGATGCACGGGGGCGTCCTCAAAGGCGGTCAGGCCAGAGGTGCCAAAGACGCGCCAGTTGATCGACATGCCCAGATAGGGCGGATCGCCGGACAGGTCGATCAGATCGCCGATGCGCCCGTCGCCGCGATGGATCACCAGAAACTCATCCACGTCGCAGACCATCACCCAATCGGCGCGAAACACCGCGCGATGCTGTTTGGCCGCCTTGAGTTTGGCACGGGTGATCAGGCGTCCGGGCGGGACATCATGGCGGATGTGATGCACCCATCCGGCGGTTTGCAGCGCGTCCAGAAGGGCGGGGGAATGATCGGTGCAGTTGTTGGTGACGACCAAGACATCGGTAAAGCCTAGCATGCGATACCAGGCGACCCATTCCACAATGAAGGGCCCCTCGTTCCGCATTGATGCCACGACCGTGATGCGCATGCCTGCCCGCCTTGGTGCTTTGGGTCAGTTGAGCGGTTCCGCAAGCCAAGTCAACCCGTTGGGCATGGCCTTGCATCGCGGCGGGGCTGCGTGCATTTAGGGCGTGGTGAATGGATGGGCTTGGGGTGAGATGAAACTTTTCGTGGGCCTTGGCAATCCGGGTGCCAAATATGCCGGAAACCGCCACAACATCGGCTTCATGGCGCTGGACCGCATCGCGGCGGATCATGGCTTTGCGCCCTGGCGGCGGGCGTTTCAGGGGCTGGTGGCGGAGGGGCGGCTGGGGGCTGACAAGGTTGTGCTGTTGAAACCCGAAACCTTCATGAACCTGTCGGGGCAATCGGTGCGGGCGGCGGCGGATTTCTACAAGATCGGGCCCGAGGCGATCACGGTGTTTCACGACGAGTTGGATCTTGCCCCCGGCAAGTGCCGGGTGAAACAGGGCGGGGGCCATGCCGGGCACAATGGCTTGCGGTCGATCCATGCCCATATGGGCGAGGCTTATGGCCGGGTGCGGCTGGGTATTGGTCATCCGGGGCACAAGGACGCCGTGGCAGGCTATGTGCTGCATGATTTCGCCAAGGCCGATCAGGATTGGCTGGACGATCTGTTGCGCGGTATCTCTGATGGCGCGCCTGCCTTGGCTGACGGCGACGGCGCGCGGTTCATGAATGCGGTGGCCTTGCGCACGGCGCCGCCGCGGTCATCTACCACGGTGGAAAAACCGGTGAAGCCTGCGCCCGCACCAGTGGCCGAGCCAGACACGCGCAATCCGATGCAAAAGCTGCTGGATCGGTTCAAGTGACAGACGCCGTTCGGGCGATGTTTCTGGCGCAGGCAGAGGGTTGCGCGGGCTGGTGCTGTTCGATCAGGCCGGGGCACGGGCCAGCGCCGAGGCCCCTTTGGCGCATCTGTCGATGGAGGCGGATGGTGCGGTGCTGGTGCTGTGCCTAAGGACAGGCGGCAATGTGCAGCAGTTCGATCTGGCCCGGGTGGATTTTCACGGCCGTTGGCTGCGCTGGACCGCTGCGTAAGGCTTGCAAGGGGGGCTGCGACATGATCCTTTCGGATCAGCCCAACCGGAGAATTTCATGCGTCGCCTGATCCGCTTTGCCTTGCGTGCCCTGCTTGTCCTGGTTCTGATCGTCGCGGCGCTTGCGATCTGGAAACGCGATGAAATCAAGCGGCTGATGGCGGTGAACAGCCTGTTTGAGCCAGAAAACATCGTCCACAACTTTGACCACATGAACGAGTTGTTCCTGACGCATCCGTTGTCGCGTGGTGCGGGGCCGATATCGCCCCTGCCCGAGGGACCAGCGGCAGTGTTGCCGAAAGAGGCAAAGCAATGGATCAAGGATCGCAATGTGACCGCGATGGTTGTTCTGAAGAACGGCCAGTTGGTGCATGAGGGCTATTATCTGGGCACCCGGCCAGAGGATTTGCGGATCAGCTGGTCGGTCGCGAAAAGCTTTCTGTCGGCCCTGTTTGGCGTGCTGGAGGCCGAGGGGGCCTTTGCCTCGCTGGACGATCCGGTTGAGAAATACGCGCCGCTGCTGAAAGGGTCCGCCTATGAGGGCGTGACGATCCGCGATGTGCTGACGATGTCGTCCGGGGTTGCGTTCAACGAGGACTATCTGGATTTCAACAGCGACATCAACAAGATGGGCCGGGTTCTGGCGCTGGGCGGGTCGATGGACGAATTCGCGGCCAACCTGAAACTGCGCGAGGCAGAGCCGGGCAGCCGCTGGCACTACGTCTCGGTCGATACGCATGTTCTGGGCATGGTGATCCGCGGGGCGACGGGCAAGGACATTCCGGAACTGCTGGAGACGCGGATTCTGGCGCCGATGGGCTTTGAAGAGGCGCCCTACTATGTGACCGACGGGCTGGGGGTTTCCTTTGTGCTGGGCGGGCTGAACGTGATGACGCGGGATTATGCGCGCTTTGGCCAGATGATCGCGCAGGGGGGGCTGTGGCAGGGCAAACAGGTTGTGCCCGCCGATTGGGTCAAAGCCTCGACCAGCCCGCAGGCCAAGGATGGCTCTGCCTATGGGTTTCAATGGTGGATCCCGCCGGATGCCAGCCCGGGCGAGGTGATGGCGCAGGGGATTTACGGGCAATACATCTACATCAACCCAAGCCTGAACGTGGTGATCGCGGTCAATGCCGCCGACCGCGGTTTTGAGGAGGCGGGGGTGAATGAGGGCAATATCGCCATGCTGCGCAAGATTGCGGCGGGGCTTTAGGACATGCCTCCGTTTGGGCTTTGGGCCGCGCCGGAATGTGCATAGGAGGGACGGATGCCCATCACCCTGACCTCGCTTTCCGATCTGGCCGCGCATGGCTTTGATGACATCATCGACGTGCGGGCGCCTGCCGAATATGCCGAAGACCATTTGCCGGGGGCGATCAGCCTGCCGGTGCTGGATGATGCGCAGCGCGCCGAAGTGGGCACGATTTACAAACAGGTGAGCCCGTTCAGTGCGCGCAAACTGGGGGCGGCGCTGGTCGCGGCTAATGCAGCGCGGCATTTGCAGGGGCCTTTGGCGGACAAGCCCGGAGGATGGCGGCCCTTGGTGTATTGCTGGCGCGGTGGCCAGCGATCGGGGTCGTGTGCGCTGATCCTGGGGCAGATCGGCTGGCGGGTCGAGACGATTGCGGGCGGTTACAAGGCGTGGCGGGCGCTGGTGGTCAAGGCGCTTTATGAGACGGCGTTTCCCTGCCCGGTGGTGGTGCTGGACGGCAATACCGGATCGGCCAAGACCGAGGTGCTGCAATTGCTTGCGGCGCGCGGCGTGCAGGTGCTGGATCTGGAGGGTCTGGCGCGGCATCGCGGTTCGCTGTTCGGCGGGCTGGGGCCGCAACCGTCGCAAAAGGCATTTGATTGCGCGCTGGCCATGGCGATTTCGCGGCTGGACCCGGGCCGGGTGGTGGTGATCGAGGCGGAAAGTTCCAAGGTGGGCAATTGCCGGTTGCCTCCGGGAATCTGGAAGGCGATGCAAGCCGCCCCGCGCGTGGCCATTTCGGCACCGCTGGCGGCGCGGGCAGAGTACTTGACGCGCGCCTATGGCGATCTGGTGGCCGATCCGGATGCGCTGGCGGCGGTGATCGAGCGGCTGCGGCCTGCGCATTCGGGCGAGCGGATTGCCGAATGGTTGGCGATGGTGCCGCGCGGAAGTTTTGCCGAACTGGCCTCAGGCCTGATGCAGCACCATTACGACCCGCGCTATGAAAAGCATCGCGCGCGGTTACAGGTGCCGATGCAGGAGGTCGCGGCGGAAGGGCTGGGGCCGGATGATCTGGAGCGGCTGGCCGATCAGGTCGCGGCGTTGGTTTCGGATGGTTGATCCGCGCGCTTGACCGGCGGTTTTGAAATTGAGCGGCTGCGCCGCGTTTGTTTTTCTCTCGCCTTTAAGGCGGATCAGGTTTGAATGGCATCGGAAATCGCTGCCTCTCGCTGCGCTCGACCGCGTTTTTCGATGATCATTTGAATTCGAAACCTGATCCGCCCCTGCCTGCGGCCAACCGGCTTGGCGCGTGCGCTCCGCGCGGGGATATTTAGGGACAGAAAATGGCTCAGGCCAGGGTGATGCGGGGCGGACCGGCGGTGATTTTGCCGATGCGGGCGGCGCTTGGGCCGAGGGCCGCGAGCAAGCTGGCGGCGATGTCGGCGGGAACGGCGGCAAGCAGGCCGCCTGCGGTTTGCGGATCGTAAAGCAGGGCTTTGCCGGGGCTGTCCGGCCCGCTGATCCGGCCGATGGTGGCGGCGCGGTTGGCGGGGGCGAGGCTGGAGGCTTGACCGGCTGCGGCAAGGGCCAGCGCGCCGGGCAGGGTCGGGATCGCCGCGAGGTCAAGGGTGGCGCCGCAGCCGGAGGCATCGAGGATTTCCAGGAGGTGGCCGCCCAGACCAAAGCCGGTTACATCGGTCATGGCGCGGGCATGAGGGGCCAGCAGGGCCGCGGCAGGGCCGTTGGGTTGGGTCATCGCGGCGAGGGCTGCGGCGACTGATTCGCCCAGGATCAGGCCGGATAGGCGGGCCATCGCCATCTCTGCCGCCATGATGGTTCCGGAACCGATGGGTTTGGTCAGGATCAGCACGTCCCCCGGTTTAGCGCCGCCCTTGGTGATGGCGCGGGCCGCAAGGCCGGTGACGGTGAAGCCGATGGTCAGTTCTGCCCCGACCGAGGTGTGGCCACCGACCACATCGGCGCCTGCGGCGCGGAACACCTCGGATGCTTCGGACATGATCTCGGCCAGCATGTTGGCGCCTTTTTCCGGTGAAAGCCGGGGCAGGGTGATTTGCGCAAGGGCTACTTGCGGGGCGGCGCCCATGGCCCAGATATCGCCCATGGCGTGGATGGCGGCGATGCGCGCCATCAGGCGGGCATCGTTGGTGAAGGCGCGCAGATGGTCGGTGGTGATGACCTGAACACCGGTCGGCGCGTGCAGGATGGCGGCATCATCGCCGGGGCCAGAGATGACATCGGCGCGGGTTGGGGCGGGCAGGCTGGCGAGGGCGGTGGACAGATCCGCCGCGCCCAGTTTTGCGCCGCAGCCGCCGCAAAGGGGCTTGTCGCCCATCGCCTCTAACAGACCCGGCACGGCGGGGTTGGGCAGGGAAAGGGCGGGCATCGCGGGGTAATCGGCGAATTTCGCCATGAATTTGCGGTCGATGCGGTCTTTCCAGCGCCAGAGCCAGGCGCCATCCAAGGGCAGATGCCATTTGTCGGCCACGGCGGATTTTCCACCGGTGGAGATCAGCTTGAGATAATCGCGCTGCGGTGCGTAGGCCCGCAGGGGCGATTGCGTCAGCGCGGCGCGCAGGTTGTGAAACAGGATGGGTGCCGCGCGCACGGCATAGACGCCCGCCTTGGGCCGGGGGGCAAAGCCAAGATCGGCGCAGTCGCCGACGGCGAAGATGGTGGCGTCCGAGCTTTGCAACTGTGGTGAGACGGTGATGAAACCGTTTTTCAGCGCAATGCCGGTGTCCTGAAGCCAGTCTTGCGGGCGACTTCCGGCAACTGCGAGGGTGAAATCGGAGGTAAGGCTGCGGCCATCGGTCAGGATCACGGCATTGGCGGTGATCCGGGCAGGGGCGGCTTTGGTCAGCACCGGGATACGCGCCTGCGCCAGATGCGCCAGAAGTGCGCGCCTTGTGCCTGCGCCGATGCCGCCCAAGGGCGCCTCGGCCTGTTCCAGCAGGGTGATCGTGGCGCCGGGGCCAAGGCGGTGGCGCGAGGCCAGCGCCAGCTCTACCCCGCCGATGCCTGCCCCAATCACCACCACTTGTGGGCTAGGCAGGGCGCGGGCGACGAAGGCCTGCCAGCTTTCGGCATAGTCCCCCAAGGGTTTGGCGGCGGTAGCGTGATCGGCAAAGCCGGGCAGGCCAGGTAGATCCGAGGCGACGCCGATGTCGATGCTGGCGATGTCATAGGCAAGCGGTGGGCGGTTTGCCAGTTGCACGGCGCGGGCGCTGCGATCAAAGCCCGTCACGCGGTCAAGGATCACGCGCGCCCCGGCAAAGCGAGCAAGGCGCACGAGGTCGATCATGATCTCGTCCCTTGCGTAGTGGCCTGCGATCAGGCCGGGCAACATGCCGGTATAGGGTGCGGCGGGGCCAGGGTTGATCACGGTCACGCGGACGCCGGGCAAGGGCTGCATCGCCCACATGCGCAGCACAAGCGCATGGGCATGACCGCCGCCGACCAGCAGCAGATCCTTGACCACCGGATAGGGTTGCGCCTGCATCCTGACCTCTGATTGTTCGCACTCAGCATAGGGTTGCTGCGGGCGGATGGCCATGGCCTGCGACGACTTGCCTGTGCGGCGGCAGCGTCCTAGGCTTGTGCCATGAATGCCCGTCGCCCGCGCCTTGGCCTGACCCAGATCCAACGATTGTCGTTGAACAGCAGCCTGCACGCGTCGATTTCGGTGCTGCGCAGCGACGCCGAAGGGTTGACCCGCTATCTGGAAGAGCAAGCCGCGGACAATCCGTATCTGCGGCTGCAGGCGGTGGTGGCCCCTGCCGGGGACTGGCTGCCACGCTGGACAGGTGTGTTTGCCTCCGCCGGCGGAAGTGGCAATGCCGCCGACCTGCCCGAGGCGTCGCCCAGCCTGATGGCGCATGTGCTGGCCGAGATCGCGGCTTTGCATCTGCAGCCGCGTGAGGGGCGTATCGCGCTGGCGCTGGCAGAGGCGTTGGAACCTTCGGGTTGGATCAGTGCCTCTGCCGTCGGCATCGCGGCAGAGTTGGGCGTGACAGAGGCCGAGGTTGAGGCGGTGTTGATCCGGCTGCAAGGCATTGAGCCTGCCGGGTTGTTTGCACGCAATCTTGCCGAATGCCTGCGGCTGCAGGCGGCAGAGGCGGGGGTGCTGGATGCGGCGATGCAGGGGGTTCTGGCGCGGCTGGACCTGCTGGCGCGGGGCGATCTGGCGCGGTTGGCGCGGCTGTGCAAAATTTCAGAGGCGCAGGTGGCGCAGATATTTGCCAGCATCCGCCGGATGGACCCCAAGCCCGGCACCCAGTTTGCGGCACTATCGGCATCTGCACGACGCGAGCCGGACTTGACGGTGCGGCACGGGCCTGCGGGGTGGGAGGTGGCGTTGAACCGTTCGGCCCTGCCCGACGTGCGGGTTGATCCGGCGGCGGACGGGGCGGCAGAGGCGCTGTCGGCGGCCAGATCGGTACAACGCATGGTGGACGCGCGCAATTCCACCCTGTTGGAGGTTGGCCGCGAGATCGTGCGGCGGCAGGGCGAGGCGTTGGAACTGGGGCCGATTGCGCTGCATCCGATGACCATGGCCGATCTGGCGGAGGTGCTGGGCTATCATGAAAGCACGATCAGCCGGGTGGTGGCGGGGGCCAGTTTG
>CAMFLG010000058.1 GCA_945957495.1 uncultured Pseudorhodobacter sp.
GATCTGATCCGTGCTTTCTTGCTGCGTGCCGGCTGGGGGTCGGCCGAACGTCGCTTTCTCGCGGCGGATTCCTCTACCCGCCGCTATGACCGGCTGGTGCGGGGTGCTGAAACGGCGGTGTTGATGGATGCGCCGCCCCCAGACGCAGAGGATCCGGCGCTGTTTCTGGCCATTGCCGATTATCTTGCGGGTTGCGGCCTTTCCGCGCCCCGCTGTCTGGCCAAGGATTTGCCAAACGGTTTCCTGCTGTTGGAAGACTTGGGCGACGGAATTTTCGCTCGGCTGGTCGAGGCGGACCCCACCCTGGAGCGACCGCTTTACCAATTGGCGACGCAGGTTTTGCTGCATTTGCAACGGCAGGTTCCTCCGCCCGGGCTGGCAAATCTGTCGGCCGGAGATTGGGCCGATGCGGCCACTTTCGTTCTGGATTGGTATAGGTTCGGCATAACGGGTGAGCGTTGCGAAGCGGGCGCGTTCAAAGACGCGCTGACCACCGCCCTGCAGCGATACGCCGACGGCCCACGCATCATGATCCTTCGGGATTATCATGCCGAAAACCTGCTTTGGCTGCCAGATCGGCAAGGGCTGGCGCAAGTGGGCATTCTGGACTTTCAATTGGCACAGCTTGGGCAGCCAGGCTATGATCTGGTATCGCTGCTGCAGGATGCGCGACGGGACGTTTCGCTGGCGACCGAAGCAGAGATGATCCGGCATTTTGTTGAATTCGGCGGCTACGCAGAGGCGTCTTTTTCCGCCGCCTATGCCGCCCTTGGGGTGCAGCGGGCGCTGCGTATCATTGGGATATTTGCCCGGCTTTGCATGAATGGCGGCAAGCCGGGCTATCTGCAGAAGATCCCGCGCGTCTGGGGCCAGCTTTGGCGAAATCTGGCCGCGCCGGAACTATCCGAAATGGCGGACCTGTGTCGCGCCCTGCTTCCCGAACCCACGCCGGAAAACCTGGCCAAAATAGGTGCGCAATGCGGCCATTTCCCTTGATGCTGTTTGCGGCTGGCTTTGGCACCCGGATGGGCAGTCTGACGGCCAATCGGCCAAAGCCGTTGATTTCTATCGCCGGAAAGCCGCTGATCGACCATGCCTTGCAGATCGCGGATGCTGTCGGCCCGTCGAAAATCGTCATAAACCTTCACTATCTTGGCGAGCAGATCGAACGGCATCTTTCCGGCCGCGACGTAGTATTTTCCTGGGAACAACCGCAGATTTTGGACACAGGCGGCGGATTGAAGGCGGCGCTGCCGCTGCTTGGCCCGGGGCCGGTCATGCTGTTGAACACCGATGCGGTCTGGACGGGAGAAAACCCGTTGCAGCAACTGCTGAACGCCTGGGATCCAGACAGGATGGATGCTCTGCTGTTGCTGTTGCCGCCGGAATCGGCCACCGGGCACAATGGCAACGGGGACTTTCTGCTGTCGCCATCGGGTCAGATCGCCCGGGCAAATGGCGCGCGCGCGCCCATCTATCTGGGTGCGCAGATTTTGAAACCAGAGGCCGTTTTGGCCATAACAGAGCCTGTTTTTAGCCTGAACCGCGTGTGGGATTCGCTGATTGCCAAGGGCAAGGCGTTTGGCGTGATCCACAATGGCGGCTGGTGCGATGTGGGCCATCCTGAGGGCATCGCCATGGCCGAAGGCCTGCTGTCCGATGTTTAAAACCCCGGCGCCGCATATCTTTGCCCTGCCGCCCGGGGTGGATTTCCCGGTAGAGCTTGTCGCCGGCCTCAAGGATCGCATGGCAGGCAAGCCGCCCGAGGCGATGGGTCGGGTCACGCTGTATCTGAACACCGCGCGGATGCGGCGGCGCGTAGAAGAGGCCTTTCGGGCAAGCGGATCGGGATTCCTGCCCAAACTGCCGTTGGTTTCTGATCTGGCGACTGATCCGCGGCTGTTCCTGCCGCCGGCAACCTCGGCCCTGCGCAGGCGGTTGGAGTTAACCACACTGATCGCGGCCTTGCTGGACCAGCAGCCCGACATCGCCCCACGCGCGGCGCTTTACGATCTGGCGGACAGCCTTGCGGTTTTGATGGACGAGATGCAGGGCGAAGGGGTTAGCCCAGAGGCTGTGGCCAAGCTGGACGTTTCGAACCATTCGCAACATTGGGCGCGAACGCAGGCTTTCCTGAAGATTCTGGCGCCGATTTTCGCCGGTTCCGGCGACAAAGAGGCGTTGCAAAGACTGGCTGTCACGCGGCTTGCGGCGATCTGGCGGGCCGCGCCGCCGCAGGATCCCCTGTTGATTGCGGGTTCGACCGGGTCGCGTGGGACAACCGCGCTGTTCATGCAGGTGGTTGCCCAGCTGCCGCAGGGTGGCCTGATCCTGCCCGGGTTTGATTTCAATACCCCCACCTCTGTCTGGAATGCGATGGAGGAGTCGCTGACCGCAGAGGATCACCCGCAATTCCGGTTCCGGCGGTTGATGGATCTGATCGCATTCGATGCGCGCACGGTTCAACCGTGGCGCGAGGCGGCCCCACCCGATCAGGATCGTAACAGGCTGATTTCCCTATCCTTGCGCCCTGCCCCCGTCACGGATCAGTGGCTTGTCGAAGGGCCGTCGCTGCCCGATCTGGTCGAGGCCACCAAAGGCCTGTCGCTGGTCGAGGCGCCTTCCCCCCGCATTGAGGCGCTGAGCATCGCGTTGATCCTGCGCGAAGCGGCGGAGACCGGAACCAAGGCGGCGCTGATTACGCCGGACCGAAACCTGACGCGACAGGTCGCGGCGGCACTGGACCGCTGGGCGATTACCCCGGATGACTCTGCGGGCAAGCCGCTGGCGCATTCGGCGCCGGGGCGGTTCTTGCGGCAGGTGGCCGGTTTTTTGGGGGCCAAGCTGACCTCGGATCAACTGCTGGGCTTGCTGAAACACCCGCTGACCGCGTCGGGCGCGGATCGTGGGACGCATCTGCGGCTGACACATGATCTGGAGTTGAAGCTGCGCAAATACGGCCCGGCCTTTCCCAACGCCGCCGATCTGATGGCCTGGGCAGAGGCGCGCAAGGATCCATCGGCGCCGCCTTGGGCAGAGTTCGTTGCCGCCACTTTGTTCGGGCTGGAAACCGTGCCCGTCCGCGCCCTTTCGGAACATGTCGCCTTGCACCTTGCGGTTGCCGAACGCCTTGCGCGTGGGATGGACCCGGCGGGTTCAGGCGCGTTGTGGGATAAAGAGGCGGGTGCAGCGGCGCAGGCCCTGATGCAGGAGTTGGCCACCGAAGCGCCGCACGGGGGCGATTTTTCGGCCCTTGCCTACCGCGACCTGTTCGAGGCGCTGATCGCCAAGGGCGAGGTTCGGGAATCGGTTCAGGGCCATCCCGGCATCATGTTCTGGGGCACACTGGAGGCCCGGGTGCAGGGCTGTGATCTGGTGATCCTGGGCGGGCTGAACGACTCTGTCTGGCCAAAGGCGCCAGAGCCGGACCCCTGGCTGAACCGCCAGATGCGCAAGAATGCGGCTCTGTTGTTGCCCGAACGGCAGATTGGGCTATCGGCGCACGACTATCAGCAGGCGGTTGCCGCGCCCCGGGTTATCCTGACCCGCGCGACGCGCGACGCCGAGGCGGAAACGGTGCCGTCCCGCTGGATCAACCGTTTGATGAACCTGATGGAGGGGCTTGCACAGCGCAGCGGCAAGCCTGCCTTGGCGGCGATGCGGGAACGCGGTGCGCGATGGGTGGCGATGGCCCACGCGCTGGAACGGCCAACGCCCGAGATGCTGTCTGATCCGCGCCTGCAGCCCGCAACCCGTCCCGCCCCACAGCCGCCCGTATCCGCGCGGCCCGCGCGGCTGTCTCTGACACGGATCGAGGGATTGATCCGCGACCCCTACGCCATTTACGCCCGTTATATCCTGAACCTGCAGCCACTGGACCCGCTGCATCAGGCCCCGGATGCACGGGATCGCGGGATCGTGGTTCACGAAATCCTTGAACAGTTCGTCAAGACTCGGCCCGAGCAGGAAAGCCGACCTGAGGCGCGCGCGCGGCTTCTTGCCATTGCGCGGGACGTGCTAGCGCGCGAAACCCCGTTTCCCGCCGCCCGCGCCCTGTGGCTGGCCAAGTTGGACCGCGCCGCAGATCACTTTCTACGCGAGGACGCAAAGCTGGGCGGTACTACCTTGGCTGTTGAAACCAAGGGCGAATTGCAGGTAGGCACCCTGCCCTTCACACTGTTTGGCACGCCTGACCGCATAGACCGCCTTCCGGACGGCACGCTGCACCTGATCGACTACAAGACCGGCACACCGCCCAGCAAGGATCAGCAAAAGCATTACGCCAAGCAACTGCTGCTGGCCGCAGCGATGGCCGAACGGGGCGGCTTCGCCGATCTAGGCCCGTCGCCCGTCAGCAGGATCAGCTACCTGGGGCTTGGGTCGAACGCCAAACCCGAGGACACCGATGTAACGCCCGAGATGCTGGATGCCGATTGGGCAAAGCTGATCACGCTGATGTCGCGCTATCTCATGCGCACGACCGGCTATGCCGCGCGGCGCGCGGTTTTTGAAAGCCGCTTTGAGGGCGACTATGACCATCTTGCGCGCTACGGCGAATGGCAGATGTCGGATGCCGCGCAGCCAGAGCCAGTCGGGCCAAAGGATCAGCCATGACGCGAACGGACGCATCAGAGCGGCAGGTTCAGGCCTCAAAGCCCAGCGATACTGTCTGGCTTTCGGCAAACGCAGGGTCCGGCAAGACCCGCGTGCTGACCGACCGCGTGGCGCGGCTGTTGTTGGGCGGGGTCGAGCCGCAGCATATTCTTTGCCTGACCTACACCAAGGCCGCGGCGACAGAGATGCAGAACCGCTTGTTCCGGCGGTTGGGCGAATGGGCCATGAAGCCCGACCAAGACCTGCACGCGGCACTGAAAGAGTTGGGGGAAGAGGGCCGCCACGCGCCGGATGCGCTTGCCAAAGCGCGTCAACTGTTCGCCCGCGCGATCGAGACGCCGGGCGGTCTGCGGATTCAGACCATTCACAGCTTTTGCGCCGGGCTTTTGCGGCGCTTTCCACTAGAGGCCGGGGTTTCCCCGCAATTCACCGAACTGGATGACCGTGCCGCACGGCTGTTGCGCGAAAACATTGTCGAAGAGATGGCCGATTCCCGCGCGCCAGAGATCATCGCCGAAGTGGCGCGCGCCTATACTGGCGAAGATTTTGCTGCCCTGATGGAGCAGGTCGCCAGCAATCGCGCCGGTTTTTCACCGCCGCTGTCAGAGGCGCAGGCGGCGGCGCTGTTTGGCGTCCCCCAGGGCGAAACCGCGCAAACCATCCTGGCGGATGTGTTCCTGGGGGCAGAGGCCGATCTTGTGGCGAAAGTCCTGCCCGCGTTGCGGGGCGGCGGTTCGACGGATGTTGCCACGGCAGAAACGCTTGCCACGCTGGACTGGACAGCGCCGGGGCTGGCCGGTTTGGTCCGGCTTGAGGATACCTTGCTTTACGGCGAGAAGGCTGCGGCACCCTTTGGCGCCAAGATTGGCAAGATTCCCACTAAGCCCATCCAGAAACTGATCCCAGACCAGCTGCCGCAACTGGATGCGCTTATGCTGCGGGTCGAGGCAGCGCGCCCGCGCCGGATTGCCCTGCAGGCATCCCAGCGGACCGCAATCTTGCATCGTTTTGCCGCCGCGTTTCTGCCGATCTACGATGCCGCGAAGGCGGCGCGCGGCTATCTGGATTTTGATGACCTGATCGCCCGCGCCAAGGCGCTGTTGACCAATCCAGACGTGGCGGCCTGGGTGCTTTACCGGCTGGATGGCGGGATTGACCACATTCTGGTGGATGAGGCGCAGGATACCAGCCCCGATCAATGGCGCGTGATCGAGCTTTTGGCGGCAGAGTTCACCGCGGGCGAAGGCACCAGATCCGGCGGGCGCACCCTGTTTGTGGTGGGGGACAAGAAGCAGTCGATCTATTCCTTCCAAGGCGCCGACGTCGCAGCCTTTGATGAGAAGCACGATGTCTTCAGGGCGAAGTTCGCCGCCTCTGCGCAGCAATTTCAAAGCCTGAAGCTGGAGTATTCCTTCCGCTCATCGCCCGCGATCCTGCGGGTCGTTGATGGCGCCTTGCAGGGCCGGTTTCCGGCGGCGCTGGGGGATGATGTCAATCACATTGCCTTCAAAAGCGGCATGCCCGGCCGGGTTGATCTGTGGCCACTGATCGAACCGTCGCCCAAGACCAAGGACGAAAACTGGGAAGATCCGGTCGATCTGGTGGCAGAGGATCACCATTCGGCCCGATTGGCCGAAAAGATTGCTGCCGAAATCAAGCGAATGATCGATACCGGGGTTCAGATTCCCGTCGATGCGCGTGAATGTGCATCGGGGCACCGCCCGGTTCATGCCGGTGACTTCCTGATCCTCGTACAGCGCCGATCGGTCCTGTTTTCCGAACTTATTCGCGCTTGCAAACAGGCGGGGCTGGCCATCGCCGGGGCAGACCGGCTGAAGCTTGGGGCGGAACTGGCAGTCAAGGATCTTGCGGCGCTCCTGTCCTTTCTGGCGACGCCGGAAGATGATCTTTCCCTCGCCGCGCTGCTGCGGTCGCCGTTGTGCGGGTGGAGCGAGGACGAGCTTTTCCGGTTGGCGCATGGGCGAAATGGATATCTATGGGAGGCGCTGCGCAATTGCACCGATCACCCGGACACCCTTACCCTGCTGAACGATCTGCGCGATCAGGCTGATTTTCTGCGCCCCTTCGATCTGATCGAACGCGCCCTGACCCGGCATGACGGGCGCAGACGCCTGTTGGCGCGGCTAGGGCCTGAGGCAGAGGATGGGATTGACGAATTCCTGTCGCAGGCTTTGGCCTTTGAGCGCAGCCAGATTCCCAGTTTGACCGGCTTTCTAACCTGGCTGGAAACCGATGAGGTCGAGGTAAAGCGCCAGATGGACAGCGAGGGCCATCGCATTCGCGTAATGACGGTGCATGGCGCCAAGGGGCTGGAGGCCCCCATCGTGATCCTGCCGGAAACGATTGATCGGGCACCGCAGGACCGCGATGAAATCATCAAGCTGCACGGCAATGTGCCGGTGTGGAAGACGGCCAAAGACGACAGCCCGCCCGAAATTGCGCAGGCGCGTCTGGCTCGGCAGATCAAGGCGGAAGAGGAAGGCATCCGGCTGCTGTACGTTGCGCTGACGCGGGCGCGCGCCTGGCTGATCGTTTGCGGCGCAGGCGAGGCCAAGAAACCGACCGCTTGGTATCGTCTGGTGGAACAGGGCATGCAAGCGGTTGGGGCAGAGACGACTCAGGGCGGGGTTCTGCGGCATGCGTTTGGGGAATGGCCCGAACCACGCCAGAATCCGTCTCTAACTGCGGCGTCAGAGACAGCTTTGGCGGGTTGGGCGCGCCAGAATGCCGCCAAGCCGGAGCGGGATTTGGGGCCATTGTCGCCCTCGGATCTGGGCGGTGAAAAGATCCTTCCGGGCGAAAGCGACGGTTTGAGCGAGGAGGCCGCGAAAGCGCGCGGTACGGCGGTTCACGCCTTGTTGGAACACCTGCCAAATCTTGACCGCACCTTGTGGGCAGATGCGGCGGCGGCCTTGGTGCCCGATGCGGCATTTCGGCAATCCGCACTGGCAGAGGCGCGCGCTGTACTGGATGCCCCGGCCCTGACGCATATCTTTGGGCCGTCGGCGCTGGCCGAGGTCAGCTTTTCCGCCACGATCCTGGGACAGGACGCCCAAGGCACGATTGACCGGCTGCTTGTGTTTGACGACCGCGTTCTTGCGGTGGATTTCAAGACCAACCGCAAGACGCCAACCCATCCGTCCGAAACGCCGGAAGGGATTTTACGGCAAATGGGGGCCTATGCCGACGCCTTGGCGCAGATCTACCCCGCCAAGCGGATTGAAACGGCAATCCTGTGGACACATACGGCCACGCTGATGCCGCTTGATCCCGATATGGTGCGGGATGCCTTGCTGCGAACCGCTATCCCTTGACGTTGGCCCATCCGGTGCCTACGTTCATGCCCTAGCCTTTTCCTCAGGAGATCCCATTATGGGTGCCAATACCGTCGCCGTTACCGATGCCACTTTCGATGCCGAGGTCCGCAAGTCGGACATTCCGGTCGTCGTGGATTTCTGGGCTGAATGGTGCGGCCCCTGCCGCCAGATCGGCCCTGCCCTGGAAGAACTTGCCGCGCAATATGCGGGCAAGGTCAAGATTGTAAAAGTAAACGTCGACGAAAACCCCGACAGCCCCGCCGTTTTGGGTGTTCGGGGGATTCCGTCGCTGTTCCTGTTCAAGGATGGTCAGGTCGTATCGAACAAGGTCGGCGCGGCGCCCAAAGCTGCCCTGGAAAACTGGATCACTTCAGCGATCTGAGCGTACAGAAATCGAATCATCAGGCACCCTTCGGGGTGCCCTTTTCATACTGGCCAGCGGTGTTGACGTAGCCGTGCGGCAATTTGCGCAAGACTGTCTTCTGCATCTGCCGAAATGGCCTGCCGTTTGAAGAACCAGAGCAGATAGCGCGCAAAAGGCCGGTCATTCGCCACATCGGCAAACGCCGCCGCCACACCGTCGCGCGGGACCGAAGCTGCGATGTGATGAAAGTCAATCTTTGCGAACAGAACGGCGGGCTTTCTGGCGAAAAAGCCGGTCAGCGCCATCGAGGAATTCTGGGTGACGACATAGGCACAGCGCGCCAGTAGCGACATAGAGGGTTGCGCGCAAAGCCTGAACCGCTCGCCGATCTGATCCAGCGCGGCGCGTTCTTCGGCGGTATAGACCTCTTTCGGGTGCAGGGTTGCCAATATCTCGCGGGTCGGATCGGCGGCAAGGGTGGTGTGGATCATCTCAATCGGGCTCATCGCCTGAAAATGCCGCCGGTCCAGCAAACGGCCCTGCAGCGGCATGAAGATAAAGCCGGCGTCGCTGATTGAGTGCCCCTTGAAGATGCGGTTCTGCCAGTGCTTCCGGAACCATTCCGCGCCAGACTCTGGCGCAAAGGGCAGCCCCGCCACCTCCCAATTCCAGCGGTCATTCGTGGCCTCAATCCTATAGAACGGGTCCATGTAGCAGCGCCGCAAAACCAGCGTATCCGGCGTCGTCACGGCAGTGTTGTAGACCAGATGATAGCCCGCACCCGCCACAGGCTCGGCCTCGTCGCGCAGGCGAAGTTGCCAGCCCGCATTGTGAACCGCGTGGCCGATTTTCCCGAAGATCCCGGTTCCCGTGCCAACCAGCTTTTGTTTCGCAGGGCTT
Organism: uncultured Pseudorhodobacter sp.; assembly: GCA_945957495.1. Classification (GTDB taxonomy): domain Bacteria; phylum Pseudomonadota; class Alphaproteobacteria; order Rhodobacterales; family Rhodobacteraceae; genus Cypionkella. Next base: position 9,217 of record CAMFLG010000058.1, read on the forward strand.
AAGTAAAAGTTCAGAATGCGTTGCGCCGTCATGGTCAGGACAGTAGGCGAATTCTGACACAGCCGCCAGACTGCCAACTTGTGTGCCGCGCGTTAGCCTTCCATATAGAAGCCAACGAACGGAGGGCTGAGATGGCCGAAGACAAATTTCCGGGCTGGCATGGCACCACAATTCTGGCAGTGCGGCGTGGCGGCGAGGTGGTGGTGGCCGGTGACGGGCAAGTCTCGTTGGGGCATACGGTGATCAAGGGCACCGCCCGCAAGGTGCGCCGGATGTCACCGGGCGGGCATGCGGTGGTAGCCGGTTTCGCCGGTTCGACCGCCGATGCCTTCACCTTGCTGGAGCGGCTAGAGAAAAAACTGGAGGCAGCGCCCGGGCAGTTGGCGCGCGCCTGCGTTGATCTGGCAAAGGACTGGCGGATGGACAAATACCTGCGCAATCTGGAGGCGATGCTGATCGTGACGGACGGGGCGGATTTGTTCGTCATCACCGGCGCGGGCGACGTTCTGGAACCCGAACATGACGTGGCCGCGATTGGGTCGGGTGGTAACTATGCCCTTGCAGCGGCGCGCGGATTGATGAGTACCGATCTGTCGGCAGAAGCGATCGCGCGCAAGGCGATGGCAATCGCGGCGGATATTTGCGTTTACACCAATGGCAACCTGACGGTTGAACGGATTGCGAAATGACTGATCTGACCCCGCGTGAAATCGTCTCGGAACTGGATCGCCACATCATCGGGCAAAAGGATGCCAAACGCGCGGTTGCGGTGGCGCTGCGGAACCGTTGGCGGCGCAAGCGGCTGTCCGATGACATTCGGGACGAGGTTTATCCGAAGAACATCCTCATGATCGGGCCAACCGGCGTGGGCAAGACCGAGATTTCGCGACGACTGGCCAAGCTGGCCAAGGCGCCGTTCCTGAAGGTCGAGGCGACGAAGTTCACTGAGGTAGGCTATGTGGGGCGCGACGTGGACAGCATCATCCGCGATCTGGTGGATGCCGCGATGATCGAGACGCGGGCGCGGATGCGCGAGGATGTGGCGGCGCGGGCGCGGGCGGCGGCTGAGGAGCGGGTGATCGAGGCGCTGGCCGGCAAGGACGCGCGCGAGCAGACCCGCGAGATGTTTCGCGGCAAGCTGCGGCGGGGAGAACTGGACGACACGGTGATCGAGTTGGAGATCGCCGATACCGCCCCCGCGATGCCGATGATGGGCAACGGGATGGAGTTGCAGATGCAGGGTCTGCAAGACCTGTTCAAGGCCTTCGGCGGGCGGACGACGCGCAAGAAGGTCACGGTGGCGGACAGCTATGATCTGCTGCTGGGGCAAGAGGCCGATAAGCTGTTGGATGATGAGGCTGTGAAGGCGGCGGCGCTGGAGGCGGTTCAGGAAAACGGCATCGTGTTTCTGGATGAGATCGACAAGATCTGCGCGCGGGCGGATGCGCGGGGGGCAGATGTTTCGCGGGAAGGGGTGCAGCGGGATCTGCTGCCGCTGATCGAGGGGACGACGGTTTCCACCAAATACGGGCCGGTGAAAACCGATCATATCCTGTTCATCGCCTCAGGCGCGTTTCATATTGCGAAACCTTCGGATTTGCTGCCGGAACTTCAGGGGCGGCTGCCGATACGGGTGGAGTTGTCGGCGCTGACGGAACAGGATTTCGTGCGCATCCTGACCGAGACGGACAATGCGCTGACCCTGCAATATTCCGCCCTGATGGGAACCGAAGAGGTTGCTGTCAGCTTTACCGAGGATGGTATCGCGGCGCTGGCGCGGATCGCGGCAGAGGTGAACCGGTCGGTGGAAAACATCGGGGCGCGGCGGCTTTATACGGTGATGGAGCGGGTGTTCGAGGAGCTGTCCTTCACGGCGCCGGACCTGTCTCTTATACACATCTGACGCTGCCGACGACTAGTCGAGTGTAGAT
>CAMFLG010000059.1 GCA_945957495.1 uncultured Pseudorhodobacter sp.
GGGCGCAACGGGGATTTCCGTTCTTGCCCTAGCCCGCGTTGCGAAAGACGCCTAAATCCTTATAGTCACATTCAGACTCTCAGGATTGTCCGATGAAACCCGTTGAAATCTACACCACCCCGACCTGCCCTTATTGTGTCGCGGCCAAGCGCCTGCTGACGAAAAAGGGCGTGCCCTTCACCGACATCGACGTGTCGCGCGATCCGGCGCTGCGGGCCGCGATGACGCAGCGCGCGCAAGGCCGCCGCACCGTGCCGCAAATCTTCATCGACGGCACGCCCATCGGCGGCTGCGATGATCTGCACGCACTGGACCATGACGGCAAACTTGATCCGATGTTGGCCTGACCGATGCGCGCAGGTCTGGTGCAACTGAACGTCACCGATGATCCGGCAGCCAACCTGCCGGTCACGCTGGCCGCTGTCCGAAATGCCGTGGCGGAAGGCGCCGAATTCGTGCTGACCCCGGAATGCACCAATGCGCTGTCGTCCAGCCGCAACCACCAGCGTTCGGTCTTACGACATGAGCAAGACGATGAAACCCTGGCCGCCCTGCGCGAACAGGCGGCGAAATCGGGGATCTGGCTGTTGGTCGGGTCGCTGGGTCTGCTGACAAATGATGCCGATGGCCGCTTTGCCAACCGGTCTTTCCTGATTGCGCCCACGGGCGAAATCGCCGCCCGCTATGACAAGATCCACATGTTCGATGTGGACGTGTCAGAGACAGAGATTTACCGCGAATCCGCAGGCTATCGCCCCGGCCATCAGGCGGTAATTGCAAAAACCTCGTTTGCCACCATCGGCATGACCGTGTGCTATGACGTGCGCTTCCCCCATCTTTACCGCCGTCTGGCCAAGGCCGGGGCTCAGATCATCACCGTGCCCGCTGCCTTCAACCACATCACCGGCGCCGCCCATTGGGAGGTGCTGCTGCGCGCCCGTGCCATCGAAACCGGCTGTTTCGTCCTGGCCCCGGCGCAGACCGGCTTTCACGCCGAACAGCACGGCAAGGGCCGGCGCACCTTTGGCCATTCGCTGGTCATCACCCCTTGGGGTGATGTGCGCGCCGATGCGGGCATTGCCCCCGGTGTCACGCTGGTGGATCTGGACCTTGCCGAAGTCAGCCGCGCCCGTGCCCGCATCCCGTCCCTGCACCATGACCGGGAGTTCACCGGCCCATGACCGAACGCAATGACGAACTTGCCATTGCGCTGTTTGGTGAGTTGTTCATGGCCGATCAATTGGCCCGCAACCGCATCTCCAAGGCGCTGCCCAAGGGGATGGAGCTTTCGCATTTCTCTGTGCTGAACCACCTTGCCCGCCTGAGCGAGGAACGCACCCCGGCGCAACTGGCGCGGGCGTTTCACGTCACGCGCGGGGCGATGACCAACACGCTGACGAAACTGGAATGGGCGGGTCATATCCACATCCGCCCCGACTGGGATGATGCGCGGCAAAAGTTCGTGGCGCTTAGCCCCGCAGGCCGCGCCGCCCGCGATGCCGCCGTGGCCTCAGTGGTGCCGCTGATTGCCGATGTGGTGACGAACCTTGGCGGCGACCGCGTTCGCGCGGCCCTGCCGGTACTGCGCGAATTGCGCCACCGCCTTGAAACCGACGAGGCCTAAGCGATGCCGCTGCGCTTTCTGCCGCCCCATGTCTGGAATGCCATCGTGCGCTACTACAACCGCACCGAAAAGGCAGAGCTGGATCTGATCGCCGCAGGTGTCGCCTTTTACGCCTTTCTGGCCATGTTTCCGGCCGTGGCCGCTGTCATCGCAATCTGGCGGTTCATCTACAACCCGGATGTGATCCGCGAAGAGGTCATGCTGCTGAAAGGGTTTTTGCCCCCCGATGCCTATACGCTGGTGGCAGGGCAGGTCGAATCGCTGCTGGCCGTCGAATCCTCCAGCCTGGGGATCACCACCTTCATCTCGCTGGCGATTGCGCTGTGGTCATCGCGCGCCGGGGTGGCGGCGCTGATCCGCGGGCTGAACGCCATCCACCACCTGCCCAACCGGTCGGGGCACTGGCACCAGCTGCGCGCCATCGTGCTGACCTTCGTGTTCATCGGTCTGGTGCTGGGCTTCCTGATGGTGGCGGTGATCCTGCCCTTGGTGATGGGCTATCTGCCGCTGGGGGCCTATAACTCGTCTATCCTCACCGATTCCAACCTGCTGATCGGCATCGGCAGCGCGGTGCTGGCCGTCGGCCTCGCCTATCGGCTGGGGCCGAACTACACCTCGAAACGCCCGCCGCTGTTTTCCTGGGGGCTGTTGGTGGCGGTGGTGCTGTGGGTGCTGGCGACGCGCGGCTTCATGCTGTACCTCGCCAACTTCAATTCCTACAACCGCGTCTACGGCTCTATCGGCGCGGTGGTGGTGCTGATGATGTGGCTTTACGTCAGCGCCTACGCCGTGCTTCTGGGCGCCGCCGTCGATGCCGAACGCAATCACGAACCGCTTCAGTAATCCTTCTCCACCTTAACCCCCAGGGTCGAGGTGCCGTCCGACGCCGCCGTCGCCTGCAGCGTGATCGACTTGGTCACGTCAAAGTTCAGGTGGATGTCGCTTTGGCCTTTCGCATCCACCGTCACCTCGGTGTAAATCCGCTCGGTCAGATATTTCCCCGCCGTCAGCGTGGAATCGCCATTCTGATTGGTCGTCACGTCCAGATTGTCCAGGCCCACATTGCGCCGCAGCTTGGAAATCAACCCCTCACCGCCATAGCCCGCCAGGGTGCGCACCGCACCCGCCAGTTCCAGCGCCTGCAACACCGACAGGTTCTGCACATTGTTGCCGAACAGCAGCTGCGCCAGCACCTCTTCGTCCGGCATGTCCGGCACCGAGGTAAAGCGCACCTCCGGGTCATCGGCAGGGCCGCGGATCGTCACCCCGACCACGGCGTTATCAGCATTGGCGGTGGCCGCAACCTCGATGTAGGGAATGAAATCCCCCTGCAGTTGCAGGGATGCCGTCGTCAGGTCCAACCGACGACTCAGGATTTCCAGCCGCCCACGGATCAGATCGAATGACCCGATCGGAATGATGTTGTCGGTGCTGCCGGTGATGCGCAGATCGCCGCCCAGTTCCGCATCCAGCCCGCGCCCGCGCACGAACAACTGGCTGGGGGCCGAGATGCGCACATCCAGCAGATAGGGCCGCCGTGGCCCCCCGGCCGCCGCATCCGGCGCCTCCACCAGCCCCGCGCGCACCCGCGTCTGATACACCGGCACCGGCTCGTCCCGGTGGATCAGGTTGGGCAAACCGCCTGCCGCGCTGATGCTGGTTGATGGCACCTGCAACTCTGTCTGCGACAGCAGAATATCCCCGGCAATCTTGGCCCCGCCCGTCAGCGGCCCCTTGATGGTGATATTTCCGCCCAGCCGCACCTCGTACAGCTGCGGGTCGCGGATCACCGCATTGCTGATGCCAACCGCGAAATCACCGGCAAAAGGTGCCGCCAGCCCGGCAGTGCCGGAAACCGTCACAGTCCCGCCCGTGCTGATCTGCCCCGATCCCGCCACCTTGGCCCGGCCCCCCGCCAGATCGACCCGGCCCGAAATCCCGTCCAGACTGAAGGTCAGCATCGGGTCGGCCAACCGCGCATCGGCAAGCGTCAGATTGCCCGACAGCGACGCCAGCGTCAGCGTCCCGCGCAGCCGCATATCAAAGGCCGTGCGCCCCGACAGCACCCGCGGGGCGATGAACGGGTTCGCCAGCCCTGCCTGCGACGTGCCGGAAACCGTCAGATCGGCCGTGCCGAAGCCACGCGCCAAACTGCCTTTTACCCGCGCATCAATCTGCCCCGGTCCGGTGCCGCGCATATCCACCTGCGTGCCACTGGCCGTCTGCACCAGCGTACCGCTGATGTTCAGCGCCCCCGGAAAATCTGCCAGCAGCAGGCCCAGATTGTTCAACTGCGCTTTCACCGAAATCGTCTGCTCTTTCCCGCGCAAGGTGCCATCCGCCTGCACCGACAGTTGCGGGTTTGTCACCGTCGCCTTGTCCACGAACAGCGCCCCGTCATGCAGGCTCAGGCCCAGCGCCAACCGGGTTTCCCCCGCCAGCAGCTTGTCCGCCTCAGCCTGACCCACCGCCAGCCCGCGCGCCGTGCTGTCCAGCGTCAGCACCGCCGAATTCGGCGCGCCGGTGATCTTGACGTTGCTGGAAACCGAACCGCGCAATCCCGGGCCAAAGGCACCCAGATTGCCCACCGTCACCGCCGCCGTCAGGTTCACCGCACCGCTGGCCAGACTGCCGCTGCCGTTGATGCCGATGGTGCCCGCCGTGGCCGAAAAACTGCGCAAGGTGGTGCCGTTGGTGTCGCGCAGAACATCGGCTTTCACCTGCGATTGGCCACGCAGCGCCTGATCAACCTGCGCGATGCCCAGCGCCAGATCGGTGCCGCGCACCTCTGCCTGCACATCAAACGCCCCGGTCAGCGGGCTGCCGCTGCCGGTCAGCGAAACCACACCGGCCCCCGCAATCGGCCGCCCCGCCAGCCCGGCAAAGCGCGACAGATCCTGCGCGTTGACTTCGGCGGTGCCGGTGACGGACAGCGCATCGTTCAGCCCGGCAATGCGCCCCGATACCGTGGCCCCGTAATCCGCCCCCGCCAGCGACAGCGACTGCACCGTGAAACTGCCATCGCCCTCGCGCCAGCGCATGCTGGCCTGCCCCGTCACCGTATCGCCAATGGCGCGCGCCAGATCGGGGTTTTGCGGCGCCAACCCGGCGGCCAGAAACTGGAACGTCCCGCCCACGGTGCGGGCCCCCATCAGCCGCGCGATGCGGCCCGATCCGGTCAGCCGCATTTCGCGGGCCTGAAAATCCTCGCGGTCCAGCCCCAGAACGGCGATGTCTGCTTTCCAGCCCCGGTCGGTGGCGGAATCAAAACTCAGCTTTACATTGGCCGAATCCAGCCGCGTTTCCGCATCGCTTGTCAGTGGCAGCAACACCGACCCGCCGCGCGGATTGGCGATTTGCGCCGTCAGATCAAACCGCTGCGGCAGCCCGTCCGATGACAGTGCCAGACTGCCCTGCACGTTCATCGCGCTGGCCTTCAACGACAGGTCCGCCATATCAAGCCGCCCGTCGGCGTGGCGCGTGCCAGTTGCGGCCAGTTGCACGTTATCGCCAAAGAAGGTCGCATAATCCGGCAGGAACAACGGCGCCAGATCGCCCGCCAGATCAACGCCAAATCCGATGCCGCCCGTCTCAACCCCGGTCAGCGTGACCTGGCCCGCCAGCCGGTCCTCCCCATCGGTGCGCAGCGCCACATCGGCGGCAAAATCGGTCAGCGGCCCCGCGCCCTTGACCGTCAACGAGGTTGCAGGCGCCCCCGGAATCCCGATCAGCGTCGCCGCAATGCCGTCCGCCCCTTCCGAGGCATCAAGATCAATCGTCAGCATCTGGTCGGCATTGGCAAAGCTTGCCGTCAGCGCAACCTTGCCCTTCGGCCCATCATCCGTGCGCAGCAAGGTCAGGCTCGCCTGCCCCTCGCCCCCCGCCAAAGACATCGACGCATCCAGCTTGGCCTCTACCGGCGTGCCCAGAATCGTAGGCCCCAGCGAGATCAGATCCGCGCCAACATGATCCACCCGCAACGACACCGGCAGTTCCGGCAACGCAAAGCTGCCCGCCTCTGGCGCGGTGGTCGATGGTTCGCTGACCGGAAGCCGGTCCACCAGAATCTCATCCGCCGACAATTCGCTGACGTTGATCTCACCGCGCAGCAGGGCAGACCGGCTCCAGTCCATCGTGACACCGCGCAGCGTCAGCCAGATGCCCTGATCATCGGCAATGGTGATTTCCTGCACCGTGGCGCGGGCCGAAAGCAGCCCCTCAAACCCCGTCACAACCACATGCCGCCCGGCGCCCGAAAGACTGTCCTCCAGAAAGGCGGTCAGATAATCGCGGTCATCCTGCTGCGCCACCGCCGCCAAAGGTGCCAAGGCCAGACAGGCTGCCAATCCCAAACGCCGCATCAGAATGCCTGCCCCAAGCCAATGTAAATCTGCACGCCTTCACCGGTATCGCCCGCCACCGGCATTGCCACGTCAACCCGCAGCGGCCCCACCGGCGTGGCATAGCGCAGACCCAAGCCAGCCCCCGCCTGATAGTTGCCTTCGTCGGTGAAAAACCCGTTGGCATCCACCCGGCCCGCATCGAAAAAGCCCACGACGCCGATCGTTTCCGTCACCCGCAGCCGCGCCTCAACAGACCCGACCAAAAGCTGCCGCCCACCGGTCTGGTACAGCTCGCCCGCGCTGTCGCGCAGGTAATAGACGCCCAGCGATTGATAGGGCTGCCCCCGCACCGTGCCGCCGCCTCCGGAATAGAACAGATAATCCGTCGGCGTCCCCTCCAGGCTTGCCCCCAGGATCGAGCCCACCTGCATCCGCCCGGCAAAGACCAGCCCCTTTTGCGCGCCCACCGATTTATAGCCGCGCAGGTCGGCAAACAGCCGCGCGCCGCTGCTTGTCACGCCAAAGCCCAGAAACGGCTTGGCATCCAGCGCCACATAACCGTTCTTCGTCGCATCCGTCGTGCTGTCGCGGGTGTCCCAGATCATCGTCAGGGGCAGCGCCAGCGCCTGAAACGTCGTCACGCCGCCCGGGTCGGTGGTCTGCGCATAAAGATAGCTCACACTGGCGCTGCCGCTCAGCGTGCTGGAAAACACATGCTTCAACCCGGTGGAAACCACGACGAAGTTCATGTCGTAATCCACGTCATCAATGATGCCCGCACCAACGCCAAAGGTCAGTGTCGTATCCGGGTTAAACGTGGCCGGGCGTTCCAGCATCGCGCCCAAAAGATAGTCCACCCCGCCCTGTGCGACCCCGATATTGCTGATCGCGCCGTCAATCTTCAGGTTTTCGCCGCCGCCAAACAGGTTGCGGTGCATCCATTCCCCGGTCAGCCCGACACCCTCTGTGCTGGCCACTTCCGCGCCAAAGCTGAAATGCCGTCGCTTGTTTTCCACCAGATTGGCGGTGATGCCCAACTGGTCCTGCCCGGTGATGAAATCATCCTCACCCAAGGACACCGATTTGAACACACCGCTGCGCCGCAGCCGGTCGGCTGCATCGCGCAGCTCTTGCGGGCTGTACACCTCGCCCACCGGCAGGCCCGCAATCTCGCGCACCCGCTCTTCGCGGATCCGCTCTGCCCCGACGATCTTCAGATCGCCAAAGCGCAGCTTTTGCCCCGGTGCCAGCGTGATATCCGCCGACAGCGTCGCGCTGTCGTGATCGGCCACCACATGCTGATCCTTCACCGCCGCCTGCGCAAAGCCAAGGTTGCGCCAGCCGTTGATGCCCGCCGTCACCGACTGCACCACCAGATCGCTTTCCGCCGTATGCCCGGCAACAAACCCGCTGGGCAGGCGGGTGTCGGTGGCCAATGGCGTCACCGCTGCGCGTGAAAAGGTGAACAATGGCCCGGGATCAACCGTCACCTTGATCGCGGTGATTTTCTTCGGCGCATCCAGCGGCGCGATATTGGCCGCCTCGCGCCCGTCAATGAAAACGTGAATGACCGGCGCGTAATAGCCCTTGGCATACAGCGCGTTGATCAGCGTGCCATATTCCGCCCGCGCATTGGCAAACAGATCCTCTGCCGTCACTGTATCGTTGCGCTCGCCCGCCATCAGGGCCGAGGCCGCGCGCAGATCCTTGGTCAGCGCCTCGGAGGCATTGGTCACATCAAATGTCACCGCATCAAACGGTTGCGCAGCTGTCGCCACCATCAGGGCGATCAGGGCAGATGCGCCGAAAATCCCGGCCTTTGTCTTGTATCTGCGCAGCGCCAAATCAATCCCCAAACCTATCGCCGTCACTATGGCGGCTTGGCCGAAAAAGGGCAACGCCACCCGCGCCGGTTTGGCAAGATTACGCGCCTTGCGCCCGCCCCGGTTCGCGCCGAAACTGCGCGCCGATTTGCACCAAAGGAAGGCCCCGCATGTACCACGCCGCCGACACCCGCTATGACCAGATGATCTACAACCGCTGCGGCAAATCCGGGCTGAAACTCCCGGCGATTTCGCTGGGGCTCTGGCACAATTTCGGCCATGACACGCCGCACGCCACCAAACGCGCGATGTGCCAGACCGCCTTCGATCTGGGCATCACCCATTTCGATCTGGCCAACAACTACGGCCCGCCCCCCGGTTCCGCCGAAGAGGCGTTTGGCGAGATTCTGAAAACCGATTTCAAACCCTACCGCGACCAGATGATCATCTCGTCCAAGGCGGGGTATGAAATGTGGTCCGGCCCCTATGGCGAATGGGGCAGCCGTAAATACCTGATCGCGTCCTGTGACCAGTCGCTAAAGCGGATGGGTCTGGATTACGTTGACATCTTCTATTCCCACCGCTTCGATCCCGATACGCCCTTGGAGGAAACCATGGGCGCGCTGGATCACATCGTCCGGTCGGGCCGCGCGCAATATGTCGGCATTTCCAGCTATAACGCCCAGCGCACGCGCGAGGCGGCGGCGATCCTGAAAGATCTGGGCACCCCCTGCCTGATCCACCAGCCCAGCTATAACATCCTGAACCGCTGGGTCGAAACCGATGGGCTGAAAGACACTTTGGCCGAACTCGGCATCGGCTCGATCGCCTTCGTGCCTTTGGCGCAGGGCATCCTGACCAACAAATACCTGAACGGCATCCCTGCTGGCAGCCGCGCCACGCAGGACAAATCCCTGCACCCGTCGGTGGTGGAAAAGGCGCTGGATTCGGTGCGGAAGCTGAACGCCATGGCACAGGCACGCGGCCAGACTTTGGCGCAAATGTCGCTCGCCTGGGTGCTGCGCAACGGCGGCATCACCTCGGCCCTGATCGGCGCGTCCAAGCCCGAACAGATCACCGATTGCGTCGGCGCGCTGGCCAGACTGGATTTCACGCCCGAGGAACTCGCCGCCATCGACGCGATTTCGGAAGAAAAGGCGATCAACCTCTGGGCCAGATCGTCGGAAGAGTGAGGCGCAGATCCGCGCAATTTAACTAAAATTTGCCTTCACATTGGCTCAAATACTCTGCGGGGTGAGGCGCGCCCGGATGATCTTCCAGTAGAAGATCATCAGCGCCGAACGCAAGGGTCCGCAAGGATCGGGCCGGGTAAGGCGGGGTGTGAAACCCCCGCCTCTTCGCCGGCGCCGGGTGATTCGCGGCAATTGGTTAACGCCATTTCCCGGCCACTAACGTATGCACGGAAAACATACGCAAAACATACGCTTTGCATACCTGAAAAATCCAACAAATCCAGTTGGTTAACCCTGCGCGCGCTTCACGCTGGCAGTGACGTAGTTACAAGACAGATCCCGCGCCGAAAGCGACCAGTTCCACGCCACCGGGTTGAACACCATCCCCTTGCGATCCACCGGGTCCAGCCCCGCCTGCCGGATCAGCGCCACCAACTCATCTGGCGTGATGAACTTGGCCCAATCATGCGTGCCCTTGGGCAGCCACCGCATCACCCACTCTGCCCCCACAATCGCCATCATGAAGCTTTTCGCGTTCCGGTTCAGGGTGGAACAGATCATAAGTCCCTGAGGTTTCAGCAAAACCTGACAGGCGGTCAGATAGGCCAACGGGTCGGCCACATGTTCCACCACCTCCATATTCAGCACCACGTCAAACCGTTCGCCCGCCGCCGCAAGATCCTCGGCGGTGGTGTGGCGATAGTCGATGGTCAGGCCCGACTGTTCGGCATGCAACTGCGCCACCGGAATGTTGCGCGGCGCCGCATCCGCGCCCACCACCTCGGCCCCCAGCCGCGCCATCGGTTCCGAAAGCAGCCCGCCACCGCAGCCAATATCCAGAATCCGCAATCCTTTGAAAGGGTTAACCTGCGTCAAATCCCGGTCAAACTCTGCCGCGATCTGGGAAGTGATGTAATCCAACCGACAGGGATTCATCAGATGCAGCGGCTTGAACTTGCCGTTCGGATCCCACCATTCCGCCGCCATCGCTTCAAACTTGGCAACCTCAGCGGCATCAATCGTGCTGGTCTGGCTCATCGTACCTCCTTGCGCGCGGGCTTTTGTCAGCGCAGTCTACACTATGATATAGGACAATCATGGACCACAGATCAGGCCAAAAGCGCGCAGTTGAATATCTTTACCCGCCGATTGAACCCTTCGATCAGCGGATGATGGATATGGGCGATGGCCACAAGATCTATGTGGAACAATGCGGAAAGCCGGACGGCATACCAGTGATCGTGTTGCACGGCGGCCCCGGCGGCGGCTGCAGCCCGGCGATGCGGCGCTATTTTGACCCGTCTGTGTACCGCGTGGTGCTGTTCGATCAACGCGGCTGTGGCCGCTCTCGACCACATGCCAGCGTGGAAAACAACACCACCTGGCACCTGATCCGCGACATCGAGGCGATCCGCGCCGCGCTGGGCATTGCGCAGTTCATCGTCTTTGGCGGCAGCTGGGGCGCCACGCTGGCGCTGGTCTATGCCATCAGCCACCCCGATGCCGTCGCCCAACTGGTGCTGCGCGGCGTGTTCCTTGGCACGCAGGCAGAGCTGGACTGGTTCTACGGCGGCGGGGTGGCTGCGTTTTTTCCTGAACATTGGCAACGCTTTACCGCCCCGATCCCCCCCGATGAACACGGTGATCTTGTTGCCGCCTACCACCGCCGCCTGTTCAGCGGCAACGCGGGCGAAGAGGCTCGCTTTGCCCGTGTCTGGGCTAACTGGGAAAACGCGCTGGCTTCGGTCAGCAGCGACGGATTTTTCGGCGAAGGCCCGTCCGATTATTCCCGCGCCTTCGCCCGGCTGGAAAACCACTACTTCGTCAACGCCGGTTTCCTGCCATCGGACGGTTGGATTCTGCAGGAAAAACATCGCATTGCCCATATTCCTGCCGCCATCGTTCAAGGCAGGCTGGATATGATCTGCCCGCCCATTTCCGCCGTTCGCCTTGCCGCAGGTTGGGACAAGGCCACGTTGAACATCGTGCCTTTGTCCGGTCACGCCCTGTCAGAGCCAGGGATCAGCGCCGCCTTGGTGGCGGTGATGGACGACTTGCGGCGTCGCTAGGGCTTGTCTGGTTTTCATGGAAGCATCCTGATCGAAATTCGCGTTCGAGCGCATGCGAG
>CAMFLG010000060.1 GCA_945957495.1 uncultured Pseudorhodobacter sp.
TCCCGTGACTCCGGCCTGACAGTTTGCGCAGACCCTAGCCGGGTGATAAGCGGTGTCAACAATCCTCGCCTGCCCACCGGAGAAAGACATGCCCGCCATGACCGAGCCGAAACTGATCGCTGGCAACGCCAACCTGCCGCTCGCCAAATCCATCGCCCGCCGCATGTCGATGCACCGGGGCATGTCGGTCAATCTGGTAGATGCCCGCGTCGAACGCTTCAACGACGCCGAAATCTTCGTCGAGGTTTACGAAAACGTCCGGGGCGAGGATATGTATATCATCCAGCCCACCTCGAACCCGGCCAATGACAACCTGATGGAACTTCTGATCATGGCCGACGCGCTGCGCCGCTCGTCCGCCGATCGCATCACCGCCGTCATCCCCTATTTCGGCTATGCCCGGCAAGACCGCCGCGCCAAGGCCCGCACACCGATCACCGCCAAACTGGTCGCCAACATGGTGACAGAGGCTGGCATCGACCGCGTGCTGACGCTGGATCTGCACGCAGCCCAGATTCAGGGCTTCTTCGATATCCCGGTGGACAACCTTTACGCCTCCCCCGTGTTCGCGCTCGACATCGAGCATAACTTCAAAGGCCAGATGGATGATCTCATGGTCATTTCGCCCGACGTGGGCGGCGTGGCGCGCGCCCGCGAACTGGCCAAGCGGATCAATGCCCCGCTCGCCATCGTGGACAAGCGCCGCGAAAAGGCCGGTGAAGTCGCCGAGATGATCGTAATCGGCAATGTCGAAGGCAAGAAATGCATCATCGTCGATGACATCTGCGACACCGCGGGCACGCTCTGCAAGGCGGCCGAAGTGCTGATCCAGCATGGCGCAACCGAGGTGCATTCCTACATCAGCCATGGCGTGCTGTCCGGCCCGGCGGTGGAACGCGTGCAGAACTCGGTGATGAAATCGCTGGTGATCACCGATTCCATCGAACCGACAGAGGCAGTCAAATCCTGCCCGAACATCCGCATCGTGCCAACCGCCCCGATGTTCGCCCAGGCCATCCTGAACATCTGGAACGGCACCTCGGTGTCGTCGCTGTTCGAAACCGACACGCTGGTTCCGATCTACGAAGGCATGTACCAGCGCGGCTGACGCAACCGTTCCTTAGGATGGGCAACAGGCCCATCCTACACGCAAAGCCTGCCGATTTGCTTGGCCCGCCAGACTGCCCGGCAAGGCCGCCGGTGGCCGCTCAGTATAGGTCCAGATCGCGCATGATCGGCGGCCAATCCTTGATGCGTTTGCGCGCCTTGTCCGGTGCCTTTCCCGCCACGGCGTGAATGATGACATTCATCAGAGTCGTCATCGCCCCGGTGCTTTCCAGAAAGGCATCAACCTTGGTGGTCACATAGAACGCAAAAGGCGTCTCGCGCGCGGCCCAGGTGTTCAACTCATCCGTGACGATCACCACTTCCATCCCCAGCCGCCGCGCCGTCTGCACGATTGGCTGCGCCTCGCGGGCATAGGGGGCCATATCCACCATCACAAGGCAGCGTTTTTCGTCGGCCCGGCGGAACGACGGGATCCATTCGACCAGCCCGCCATCATGCGGCGACAGGAACCGCACCGACCCGCGCACGATCGAAAGCCTGCGGGTGAAATCCTCGGCAATGCCGCGAATGGTCTGAAACCCCACCACGAAAACCTCATCGGCATCCGCAATCGCCTCAATCGCCGCAGGCCATGCCGGTTTGTCCACCTCATGCGCCAGCGCCAGCACAGCATCGGCGTCGCGCTTCAGGATCGCGCCGATTTCGCCATCCAGCAGACGGAAATACCGCTCACTCGGCGAGATATGGCTGTTCACCAACGCCGCCTGTAATTCCTCTTTCAGCCCTTGCAAGCCCTTGAACCCGGCCCGTTTCAAGAATCGGCTGACGGTGATTTCACTCACTCCGGTCTTTGCGGCAACCGAGGCACCCGTCTCCAGGCCCAAAGTGGCCTCGTTCAGAATCAGCCATTGCGCAATGACTGCCTCGGATTTTGTCAAATCCCCCGAAAGGCCGCGCAACCGTTGGGCAAGTGGTGAATCCTCGTTCAGTTCCGGCGTTACATTCATGACAGCATTTACATCAAAATATCTATATGGTAGCGATCTGTCATAAACATAACATGCTCGAGTCGCGACCGCCAACAGATTTATCCCCATCGTCACGACAGCGGGCCTCAGCCGGGAGATCGAAATGAAGCTTTTTGGATTGGCGGCGTCGCTGGCTGTGATGGCAAGCATGGCGCAGGCAGAAGAGACCTTGGCCCTGTACAATTGGGGCGACTACATCAACCCCGACATCCTGACGAAATTCACCGAGGAAACCGGCATCAAGGTGACGCTGGATACCTATTCCTCGAACGAGGAAATGCTGGCGAAAATTCAGGCCGGGGCCACGGGCTATGACATCGTGTTCCCCTCGGTTCACATGAACGACATCATGCTGAAGCTGGGCCTGCTGGAAAAGACCGACATCAATCTCAGCCCGGACTTCAAGAACATCGACCCGGCGAACCTGCGCTCGAAAGAAGACCCGACCAGCAGCTATTGCCTGCCCTATGCCTGGGGCACGGTGGGCGTGTTCTACAATGAAAAGGTCACCGGGCCGATCAGTTCGTGGGCCGATTTCTTTGCCGTGCCGGAAAAGACCGGCGGCAAGATCACCCTGCTGGATGATATGCGTGAAGTGCTGGCCATCGGCTTGATGACGAACGGAAAATCGGTGAACTCCACCGATCCTGCGGATGTTCAACTGGCCACCGACTATATCCTTGCGCACAAGGCCAGCGTTTCGGCCTTCACCTATGACAGCATGGCGATGCTTGCATCGGGCGACATTGCGGCGGCGCATTTCTTTGTCGGCGGCAATGTGTTCTTTGTGGATATGCCGGACATCAAATACATGATCCCGTCGGAAGGCGCGACGATGTATCAGGAAAACATCTGCGTTCTGGCATCGGCCCCCGACAAGGAAAACGCCAAGA
The DNA here is from genome assembly GCA_945957495.1 of uncultured Pseudorhodobacter sp. Lineage (GTDB taxonomy): Bacteria > Pseudomonadota > Alphaproteobacteria > Rhodobacterales > Rhodobacteraceae > Cypionkella. Next base: position 2,990 of record CAMFLG010000060.1, read on the forward strand.
AGTTCATGGAGTTCTACCTGCGCCCCGAAATCGCGGCGATGAACGTGGCGCAACAGTATAATGGCACCGCAAACGTGCCGGCCCGCGATCTGATCCCCGAGGCGATCAAGAACAACCCCAACATCACCGTGTCGGCCGATACCATCGCCCGCCTGCACATCTTTGAAGACATCGGTGCCGCGCTCAAGCTGTATGACCGCGCCTGGAACACCATCCGCACCGCGCAATGATCTGATCCGGGCGGCCCCTATGCGGGCCGCCCTTTGTTTCCGGGGCATCTGAAATGGCACTGCTTGAAATCCGCAAGGCGCGGCGTGAATTCATCACACCCGAAGGGGGCCGACTTGCCGCCCTAGACGGGGTGGATCTGGACGTGGCCGCGAATGAATTCGTCACCCTGCTAGGCCCGTCCGGCTGCGGAAAGACCACGCTCTTGCGCTCTATCTCGGGGTTTGAAACCCTGGATGCGGGCACGATCCGGCTGGACGGTGCCGATCTTTCGGCCCTGCCGCCCTTCCGCCGCCCGGTCAACACGGTGTTTCAAAGCTATGCCCTGTTCGGCCACATGACGGTCGCCCGCAACGTCGGCTACGCGCTGGAAGTGCGCGGCGAGGATCGTCAGGCACGGAGCCGCGCGGTGGGCGAGGCGCTGGAAAAGGTCGGCCTTACCGGCATGGGTGCCCGCAAACCGTCGCAGCTTTCGGGTGGGCAGCGTCAGCGCGTGGCACTGGCCCGCGCCATCATCGGCCAACCCCGTATCCTTCTGCTGGACGAACCGCTGTCGGCACTGGACCGCAACCTGCGCCAGCAGATGCAGATAGAGCTGAAAACCCTGCAACACACGCTTGGCATCGCCTTCGTTTTCGTCACCCACGATCAGGAAGAGGCGCTGACCATGTCAGACCGCATCGTGGTCATGCGCGCAGGTCAAATCGAACAAATCGGCACGCCGCGCACGATCTACCGGCAGCCTAAGAACCGCTTTGTGGCCGAATTCATCGGTGAAACCAATCTGTTCAGCCTGACCATTGATCAGATCGACGCGGGCCTTGCACATGCCCGCACCGCCGAAGGCCTGCAACTCCGCCTGCCCGCCGGGGGAGCCAAGGTGGGTGACAAGGCGCTTGCCGTGCTGCGCCCTTCGGATTTCACCCTGTCCGATCAGGGGATCGCGGCCACCGTTACCAAGGCGGTCTATCTGGGATCAGACCTTTATCTCTTCGCGCAGCCCGCCGTTGGCGGCCCCGAAATCCGTGTCACCGCCCGCGACAGCGCGCAGGCTCCACAAGTGGGCGCGGTGGTGCATCTGGCCTATGATCCGGCCGCCGCCCATGTGCTGGAGGCGGCATAATGGCCATGCGACGCCAGACTGCCGTGCTGACCGCCCTGCTCAGCCCGGTGACGTTGTTTCTGGGCGTGTTCTTCCTGCTGCCGCTGCTGATCATCGCGGTGTTTTCGTTTCTGACGCCGGGGCTTTATGGCGGCGTCGAATGGGCGTTCTACCCGTGGAACTATGGCCGCATCTTCGGCTGGGCCGACGGAATTATGGAAATCTACGAACCGATCTACCTGCAGATCATGGCGCGCAGCCTTGGCTTTGCCGCGATGACGGTCGTTCTCTGCCTGCTCCTGTGCTATCCGGTGGCATTCTGGGTCAGCCGCCTGCCCGCGCGCTGGCGGCTCCTGTTCCTGTTCCTGATCACGCTGCCGTTCTTTTCCAGCCTGATCGTGCGGCTTTACGCATGGCTGCTGATCCTGAAACCCTCCGGCCTTTTGAACACGGTGCTACTGGGCATCGGCGTGATTTCCGAACCGCTGGAGATCCTTTACACCCCGGCGGCGGTGGTGCTGGGCATGGTCTATGTCATGGTGCCCTTTATGTTCCTGCCGCTGTTCTCTTCGATAGACAATCTGGACCGCGCCCTGGTGGAGGCTTCGATGGACCTAGGCGCCACACGGTTTCAGACCTTCATCAAGGTGATCCTGCCGCAAACGCTGCCGGGCATTCTGGGCGGCGCGGTGATCGTGTTCATCCCCTCGGTTGGCAACTTCATCGTGCCGGATGTCCTTGGCGGCGCCAAGGGGCTGATGATCGGCAACCTCGTCGAACAGCAGTTTCTGTCGGCGCGCAACTGGCCCTTCGGTTCAGCCCTGTCGATGATCGTCATGGCGGTGGTGCTGACGGTGCTGCTGACCTCGATCACCTTTGCCAAACGCAAAGGAGGCCAGAATGCGTAATCCGATTGGCTGGGCCGCGCTGACGGCTTTCTCGCTGGGCTTCTTCCTGTTCATCTATGCGCCACTCTTGGTGATCATCGGCTATTCGTTCAACTCGAACCCGGTCAACATGATGATCTGGGAACATTTCACCCTCGACTGGTATCGCGGCCTTCTGGGCCTGGCAGAGCGGGTAAGCGACAACAACAACCGCGCCGCCTATATCGAAAGCACCGACCAGATGTTCAAGGCGCTGCGCATCTCGCTGACGGTCGCAGGCTGCACCACGGCAATTTCGACCGTCATCGGCACGGCCACCGCCATCGCCCTGTCGCGCTATAAATTTGCCGCCAAGGGCTTTTACAACGGTTTTCTGATGCTGCCGATGATGATGCCCGATATCGTGCTGGGCATCGGCCTGCTGATCTTTTTCGTCACCATCGGCATGCAGCTTTCGCTGCTGACAATCATCATCGGCCATTGCACCTTTCTGACCTCATACGTCTTCATCATCGTGCAGGCGCGCATCGCAGGGCTGGACCCGGCATTGGAAGAGGCCTCGGCCGATCTTGGCGCCTCGGAATGGCTGACGCTGCGCAAGGTGCTTTTACCACAACTGGCGCCCGGCATCCTTGGCGGGGCGCTGTTGGCCTTTGTCATTTCCATGGATGATCTGGTCATCACCTATTTCGTCGCCGGAACCGACAGCACCACCCTGCCGGTGTTTATCTTCGGCATGGTACGCCGAGGCGTGAAACCGGAAATCAATGCAATTGCAACCATGATGATCGTGGCTTCGGTCATCATTGCCGCGCTTGGCCTGTGGCTGCGCTCCAGAAAGACCGATTAAGATGCAAGACCCCCAAAGCAAACCCCGCGCCCGCGATCTTGGCCTGCCCTTCCCCGGCGCCCCCGGCCCCCTGAACGCCATCACCGATGTGCCGGGGCTGGCCGTAGGCTTCTGCACCCTGACCGATCCCGCCCGCGCCATGCGTACCGGCGTCACCGCCATCCTGCCACGTCCGGGCACCACACCAAAGCCGGTCTGGGCCGGGCAATATGCGCTGAACGGCAATGGTGAGATGACGGGCACCCATTGGATCAATGACGCGGGCTATTTCGTCGGGCCGATCTGCATTACCAACACCCATGGTGTTGGCGCCGTCCATACCGGTGTCACGCGTTGGATGATCGACACTTACGCTGATTATTTCAAGAACCATCACGCATGGGCCATGCCAGTGGTCGCCGAAACCTATGACGGTGTGCTGAACGATATCAACGCATTGCATGTGCGCCCCGAACACGCCATTGCCGCCCTGAACGCAGCCAGCACCGGCCCGGTTGCCGAAGGATCTACCGGCGGTGGTAACGGCATGATCTGTTACGAGTTCAAGGGTGGCACCGGCACCGCCTCGCGCCGGATCGAGATTGGCGGCGAAACCTATACCGTCGCCGCCTTGGTACAGGCCAACCACGGTATCCGCCCCTGGCTGACCATCCTTGGCCAACCTGTCGGGCAACTGATGCCGGAAGGCGCGCTGTATTCCGCGGAAATGGGTTCGATTATCGTGATCGTGGCCACCGACGCGCCGCTGTCCAGCCTGTCACTGCGCCAAGTGGCCAAGCGCGCCGCCATCGGCATTGGGCGCGGCGGCTCTCCGGGCGGCAACAATTCTGGCGACATTTTTCTAGCCCTGTCCACCGCCAATGACGGCCCGATGCCGCAGTTCGCCCCGGCCTTGCTGACCAAACAAGAGTTGAACGGTGAACGTATCGACGCGCTCTACATGGCAGCGGTGCAGTCCATCGAGGAATCGGTGGTCAACGCCATCGTCGCCGGGGAAGACGTGGCAACCGTCAAACCGCCGGGCCTGACCTGCCGCGCCATCGACAAGGACAGGCTGCGCAGGCTGTTTCAAAAAACATGACCACTGGCCACCCGGGCCGCAATCGGCGCTAATACAATTCCCAGTGGTCTTCGCCCTTCACCGGCCCCACCGCGATCCAGTCGGCGCGCACCCGCGCCACGCGGGTATCGCCCCAGGTGCGAAACACAATCTGAAATCCGGTTTCCGTGACCGCCTCGGCAGAAATATCGGCGCGGGAGTTGTGCTTCTGGTCCATATCCCACATGCCCATCGACACCATCACCGTCGGCGGCTCGGCAAAGGCTTCGTCAAAGCTGATCTGATGGCGGCTTTCGCGCGGGCCCTGCCCCGTCCACATCACACCGCCATCGGCAAAGTCGGAAAACAACACCCGACTTCCTTGCTCGATCCCGGTATCTGACGACGCAAAACGCTTCATATGACCTCATCCCTTCCGGTCAACTTAGCAACGAATTCGGGCAAGAAAAGGCTTATAAAAAGGAAAAGCCCCGACGAAGCGGGGCTTTTCGATTAGATATTGGGCGTTTAGTGCCCGGCGGCGCTGCGCATTGCCAACAAATCAGCCATCGCCTTTGCGGCGGCATCCTTGTCAACGCTGACAGACGCAGCCTCGGTCGCGTCTGCGATCAGCTGATCCAGCAGCGCCGGGGTGACTTCGTCCAGCGGCACGGCGCGCTCGGCCAGAACCGAAACGCCGTTGGCGTTGATCTCGGCAAAGCCGCCGGTGACGACATAGGCCTTGGCCCCTTCCGGCGACAGCGCCTTCAGGATGCCGGGGCGCAGCGTGGTGATGGTGGGGGCATGCCCCTCCATCGCCGTCAGGTCGCCATCGGCGCCAGGGATTTGCACCTCAGAGGCCTGAACCGAAGCCAAGCGCCGCTCAGGAGAGACGAGGTCGAATTGCAACGTTCCAGCCATGATGCCCCCTTAGGCCGCAGCCGCGGCAAGACGCTGGGCTTTGGCTTTCACTTCTTCGATGCCGCCAACCATGTAGAAGGCTGCTTCCGGCAGGTGGTCGTATTCACCCGCCACAACGGCCTTGAACGAACGGATGGTTTCTTCCAGCGGAACCTGCACACCGTCAGAGCCGGTGAACACCTTCGCCACGTCGAACGGCTGGGACAGGAAACGTTCCAGTTTACGCGCACGGGCCACGGCCAGTTTGTCGTCTTCCGAAAGTTCGTCCATGCCAAGGATGGCGATGATGTCCTGCAGCGACTTGTAGCGTTGCAGCACTTTCTGTACGTCGGTCGCAACCTTGTAATGCTCTTCCCCGATGATCAGCGGGTCCAGCAGGCGCGAGGTAGACCCCAGCGGGTCCACGGCCGGATAGATGCCCTTTTCCGAAATCGCCCGGTCCAGAACCGTCGTAGCGTCCAGGTGGGCGAACGACGTGGCCGGTGCAGGGTCGGTCAAGTCGTCGGCCGGAACGTACACGGCCTGAACGGACGTGATCGAGCCGTTCTTGGTCGAGGTGATGCGTTCCTGCATCGCACCCATGTCGGTGGCCAGCGTCGGCTGATAGCCCACGGCGGACGGGATACGCCCCAGCAAGGCCGACACTTCTGAACCGGCTTGGGTAAAGCGGAAGATGTTGTCCACGAAGAACAGCACGTCTGCGCCGGTTTCGTCACGGAACTGTTCGGCCATGGTCAGACCCGACAGGGCGATCCGCATACGGGCTCCCGGCGGTTCGTTCATCTGGCCATACACCAGCGCAATTTTCGATTTGGACATGTCTTCCAGATCAATAACGCCGGATTCGATCATCTCGTGGTAAAGGTCGTTGCCTTCACGGGTGCGTTCGCCCACGCCCGCAAACACCGACACGCCCGAGTGCACTTTGGCGATGTTGTTGATCAGTTCCATGATCAGAACCGTCTTGCCCACGCCTGCGCCGCCGAACAGACCGATCTTGCCGCCCTTGGTATAGGGGGCCAGCAGGTCGATCACCTTGATGCCGGTCACAAGGATCTGGCTTTCGGTCGCCTGCTCGGAAAACGCCGGAGCGGGCTGGTGGATTGCGCGGGTGGCGGTGGCGTTGACCGGACCACGTTCGTCAACCGGCTCGCCGATGACGTTCATGATGCGGCCCAGGGTCGCCTTGCCCACCGGAACCGAGATCGGCGCGCCGGTGTCGAACACCGGGGCACCCCGGACCAGACCTTCGGATGCGTCCATAGCCACGGTGCGCACAGTGTTTTCGCCAAGATGCTGGGCCACTTCCAGAACCAGGTTCTTGCCGTTGTTTTCGGTGGTCAGTGCGTTCAGAATTGCGGGAAGTTCGCCTTCGAACTGCACGTCAACCACGGCGCCGATCACCTGGGTGATCTTGCCTGCCGCGGCAGCTGCTTTCGGTGCTTTTGCCATAATGTTTCTCCGGTTACTCAGAGCGCCTCAGCGCCCGCGATGATTTCGATAAGCTCTTTGGTGATCGCAGCCTGACGCGAGCGGTTGTAGATGGTCGTGTACTTGGTGATCATCTCGCCCGCGTTGCGGGTCGCGTTGTCCATCGCGGTCATCCGGGAGCCCTGTTCAGAGGCGCCGTTTTCCAGCAAGGCAGTAAAGAACTGCGTCGCAACCCCGCGCGGCAGCAGATCGGCCAGAATGGCCTCTTCGCTGGGCTCGTATTCATACAAGGCTGTGGCCGCGCCGCCTTCGTACTTGGCAGGAATGATCTGCTGTTCGGTCGGAACCTGGGCGATCACGGATTGGAAGCGGCTGTAGAAGATCGTCACCACGTCGCATTCGCCGGCTTCAAACCGGGCCAGCACGTCACGCGCGATGCTTTGCGCATTGGTATAGCCCACGCGCTTCACTTCGGTCATGTCGATATGGCCCACCAGCAGGTTGGCATAGTCGCGGCGCAGCTGTTCGCGCCCCTTCTTGCCAACGGTCAGGATCTTGACCGTCTTGCCCTCTGCCAGCAGCGCATTGATCTTCGTGCGGGCCAACCGAACGATGTTCGAGTTGAACCCACCGCACAACCCGCGCTCAGAGGTCATGACGACCAGAAGATGCACGCGGTCAGAGCCCGTCCCGGCCAAAAGCCGGGGCGCGCTTGCCGATTTACCAACCGAGGCGGCAAGGCCCCCCATCACCGCATTCATCCGCTCGGCATAGGGCCGGGCAGCTTCAGCGGCTTCCTGGGCGCGGCGCAGCTTCGCCGCAGAAACCATCTGCATCGCCTTGGTGATCTTGCGGGTATTCTTGATACTCGCGATCTTGTTTTTTAGCGTCTTAAGGCTGGGCATGCGTTATCTCCCTGCCCCGCCCTCAGGCGAAGTCTTTTGCGAAGGCGTCAAGCTCGGCGCGGATGGCTTTCTCCAGATCGCCCGCAACTTTGCGGTCGTTCTTGGTGATGTCTTCCAGCAGAGCCTTGCCCGTGGTGCGCAGGTGCTTCAGCAGACCTGCTTCGAACCGGCCCACATCGCGCACGGCAACCTTGTCCAGATAGCCGGCGGTGCCCGCGTAGATCACGCAGACGATTTCGGCGTTGGTCAGCGGTGCGTATTGCGGCTGCTTCATCAGTTCGGTCAGACGTGCACCACGGTTCAGCAGCGCCTGGGTCGAGGCGTCAAGGTCAGAACCAAACTGCGCAAAGGCCGCCATTTCGCGGTACTGCGCCAGTTCCAGCTTCACCTTGCCAGCCACCGATTTCATCGCGTTGGTCTGTGCGGACGAACCCACGCGCGAAACCGACAGACCGGTGTTCACGGCAGGGCGGATGCCCTGATAGAAAAGTTCGGTTTCCAGGAAGATCTGGCCGTCGGTGATCGAGATCACGTTCGTCGGAATAAAGGCCGACACGTCGCCGCCTTGGGTTTCGATGATCGGCAGTGCCGTCAGCGAGCCCGAACCGAAATCGGCGTTCAGCTTGGACGAACGCTCCAGCAGACGGGAGTGCAGATAGAACACGTCGCCCGGATAGGCTTCGCGGCCCGGCGGACGGCGCAGCAGCAGCGACATCTGGCGGTAGGCGACGGCCTGCTTGGACAGGTCGTCATA
>CAMFLG010000061.1 GCA_945957495.1 uncultured Pseudorhodobacter sp.
AACCCCTGATCCGGACCCTGACAGTCTGACTGTCTCAAGTTGAGCGTGGGGGCCGCATCCGAAGTGTGATGCGGCCCTTTGCACAAAAGCAAGACGTAAAAAGTCTGCACTTCAACGTCATCTCTTCGCCCTGATTTCGACCATATTTCAGGGCAATGATACGTCCACCCGGATGGAATTCTTCGATTTCCGCCGCATCGGCCAAAGGCAATGCTCCGTCTGTCGTAAGGAAGAAAGATGCTTAACATTCTCAAATCGAAATTCCTGCGGCAGGAAGACGGTGCTGTCACCGTCGATTGGGTTGTCTTGACCGCCGCCATCGTAGGCCTGGGACTGGTTGTGGTGATGCCCATCGTTGTGGGCACCGACAACATAAGCCAAAAGGCGAAAGGCTACGTCGAAAACGTAAAGGTCGGCTTCGGAAACAACTGAAACCACACTGACCCAACGGCCTGACACAGCTCAGGAGGATGTGGGAAAGGGAAACAAGATGCGTGCTATCTTCGGACTTGTCTTGATTGTTGGCCTCGCCCTTGCGGGGGCTGCGGTCTATCTGGCCAAGGGCTATATCAACAAGACGGAAACCGCATTGCAACAAGAGTTGCAGATCAAGGAAGAAACCGGCGGTCTGATCAAGGTCTTTGTGGTCAACAAGCCCAAGGATTATGGTGACAAGCTGACCAAGGACGACGTCCAGATGATCTACTGGCCGCGCAACGCCCTGCCCGACGGCATCTTCACCGATCCCGCCGTGATGTTCCCCGAAGATGCGCCCCTGCCGCGTTATGTCGTGCGCCCGATGGAGACATTCGAACCCATTCTGGCCGTCAAGGTGACGGCGCCGGGCGAACAGGCCGGTCTGAACGGCTCTATCGAACTGGGCATGCGCGCCTTTGCCATCAAGGTCGAGGCAGCGGATTTCCTGCAGCCGGGCGACCGGGTGGATATCTACTGGACCGGCAGCGTTGACGGGTCGGGGGGCGAAATCACCCGTCTCATCCAGTCCAGCATGAAAATCATCGCGGTGGACCGCAAGTCCAAAGACGCCACCGCCGAAGGCCAGATCCAGAACCGCACCATGACCGTCGCGGCCACGCCAGAGCAGGTCGGCATCCTTGCGCAGGCGCAGGCCACCGGGCAACTGGCGATGTCGCTGGTCGGCACCGAGGATCAGCAACTCAGCGGCAAGATCGAAGTTGACACCAAAGGCATGCTTGGCATCGAGGCCGCACAGCCCGTGGCAGAGGCCGCCGCGCCGAAAACCTGCACAATCAAGACCCGCAAGGGCAGCGATGTGGTCGAAATTCCGATCCCCTGCACCAACTAAGGCTTTGGCCCCTTGATGGCGTGATCACCTTATCTGGTGGTCACGCCTTTGGTTTTTTTCAAATCAGGCCGGGCTGTTGCCATTTATCCACATGCACAACAGGCTCCAAGCATTTGATTCTTGCAAAAAAACCACATCTCGGTCATCTTGGGGCTTGGATTGGGCAGCAAGACCCGACCTGAGGCGTGATCGAAAGGGCAGGTCACATGAATATGCGTAACATTTTGGCAGCGGGTTGCCTTGGGCTTGCCCTGGCAAGCCTTGCGCTTGGTCCGCTGGCCGCACAGACGCTGCAAATCATGCAAGGCTCCGCCTCGGCGCCCTTGAACGTTCCGATGAACCGGGCCGTGGTGGTGGAAAGCGATGTGCCCTTCGCCGAACTGTCGATTGCCAACCCCGGCATTGCCGATATTTCCACCCTGTCCGACAAATCCATCTATGTGCTGGGTAAGACGCCTGGGCGCACCACGATGACCCTGCTGTCGGCCGAAGGCAAGCTGATCACCAACGTGGATGTCCACGTCACCCCCGACATCGCCGAATTCAAGGAACGCCTGCAGCAGATCCTGCCGGGCGAGAATATCGAGGTGCGCACCGCCAATGATGGCGTCGTGCTGTCGGGTACGGTATCTTCAACCGCCAAACTTGACCGGGCACTTGACCTTGCCCAGCGCTATGCGCCGGATCGCGTGTCAAATCTGATGACGGTGGGCGGCACCCAACAGGTGATGCTGAAAGTACGCTTTGCCGAAATGCAGCGGTCGGTGGCCAAGAACCTGTCCGCTTCGCTGGGCGTCGTGGGCGGTGACAACGTGGGCGTTGTCGCGGGCACCGGCCAATTTGCCGATCATGGCAACCTGGTGGATACCTTGGGCGGCGCCACGGCGACCAGCACCAACGCGGCCTTCGGGCGGGTGGGTCTGGGCTTCACCGCGGGATCGCTGGAATTTGCCGTTCTGCTGGAGGCGCTGGAATCCAAGGGCATGGTGCGCACCCTGTCCGAACCGAACCTGACCGCGCTGTCGGGGCAAGAAGCCAAGTTTCTGGCCGGCGGCGAATATCCAATCCCCGTGGCCGATGGCAATGGTGCCATTACCGTTGAATACAAACCCTTCGGGGTCGAACTGGGGTTCACCCCTGTCGTGGTGGATGGCGATCAGATCAACCTGACGATCAATGCCTCGGTTTCGTCGATCGACAACTCGATCACCGTGGAACAATCCGGTTTTTCGATCAACGCCTTCCGTGTCCGCAGAACCTCGACCACGGTTGAAATGCGCGATGGCGAAAGCTTTGCCATCGCCGGGCTGCTGCAGGACGACTTCAAGGACACCAACGCGCAACTGCCGTGGATTGGTGACATTCCGGTGCTGGGCGCCCTCTTCCGCAGCGCCGACTACCAGCGTGCGCAATCTGAACTGGTGATCATCGTCACCCCGCATCTGGTCACACCCACGCGCGGCGACGCGCTGGCCCTGCCCACCGACCGCGTCCGCATCCCGACGGAAAGCGAGTTGTTCCTGTTCGGCAATGTGTCGGGGCAGAAACAATCCGGCCCGGCAGGCGATGTCGCCCGGCAGGATTTCAGCGGCTCTTATGGCTATGTGATGGAGTGATCTGATGCGCCTGCACACTCTTCACATTCTGGCCGCGGCGGCAACGTTTGGCCTTGTCGGATGCAACCAGGAAGCGGGCTCTGTCGTGGACCGTCAGGGTACTTTCGGCAATGCCACCATGGACAATACGTTGCTGATGACGGGCGAGGAAAGTTACACTCTGGCGCTTGCACAACGCTTCAAACAGGAAGTGCCCGATACCGTCAACTTCGCCTTCAACCAGTATGACCTGTCACCAGAGGCACGGGCCATTCTGACCAAGCAGGCACAGTGGATCCGCCAATTCCCCGAGGTGCGCTTCAAGGTGTTCGGCTTTACCGATAACGTGGGGTCCGAAGCCTTCAACAAATCGCTGGGCATGCGCCGCGCGCAGGCCGTGGTGAATTATCTCAAGGGCCAGGGCATCGGCTCGGCCCGGCTGGAGGCAGTGATCTCATTCGGCAAGACCCGCCCGCTGATCGACGTGCCCGGCCCCGAGGTGCGCAACCGCCGTGCGCTGACCGAAGTGACCGGATTTGTCAAAAACGACCCGATGGTGCTGAACGGCAAATATGCCGCGATCATCTTCCGCGAATATGTGGACAGCGCCACGCGGCCCGCCGCCACGTCCGGCAGCAGCGGCGATACCCCGATCGGACCCGCCGCCAACGGGCTGTAACCCCAAGGCCCGCCCGAAACGGCGGGCCGCTTCGTTTCCAAATGAGACGATCGTCCCCTCAAATACCAAAGATTGACGATCTTTTAGCCCCAATCTCGCCACCATCCTCGGTCACTTTAGCTTCAATGGGAACAATCCGCGTCCAGAGGCGCACTTGTTCCGGGGCCTTTCGATTCGCGCCAAAGGGTGCATCGGGGGCCGGTGGGCAGACTTTGGAAGGACGATGAAGCGATGACCAGCGTGGCAACCTTGCAACCGGACCCGGCTCCGATCCTAGCCTGCACGATTTCGCGGGACGTGCAGAATTTCGAACTGCTGATCGACGATATGGAGATCGAACTTGGCGAAAGCTGGGGTGATCTGGGCTTTGACGACGCCCTGATCTTCCTGAACCAACCCGAGGCCGCCACCCTGCAATTCGTCGCCATCGCCGTTGATGCCGAAGATGAAACTGACCTGACCCGGATCACCGAAATCATCCGGCTGGCGAAGTCTCGGTCGATCAAGGTGATCCTGATTGCCGATCAGGTCGGCCCGGCGGCCCTGCACCAGCTGCTGCGCCTGGGGGCAGAGGACTTTGTGCCCTACCCGCTGCCAGAAGGCGCGCTGCACGAGGCGATTGAGCGCATCCGCAAGCCCGCCGTAGCGGCCCCTGCCCCGACACCAGAGCCGGAACCGCAACCGGCACCAGAGCAGGCCAAGCCGTTGCAAATGCAGGAATATGACGTGCGCCCCGCCTTCAAGGCCAAGGGCGACCGTGACGGCGTGGTTCTGCCGGTGCATGGCCTGGCCGGTGGCAGCGGTGCGTCAACCTTCGCCACCAACCTGGCGTGGGAGTTGGCCACGATTTCCAAAACCGATGCGCCGCGCGTCTGCCTGATTGATCTGGATTTCCAATTCGGTTCTGCGGCGACCTATCTGGACCTGCCGCGCAAAGAAGCGGTGTTTGATCTTTTGTCCGATACCGCAGGCGCCGATAGCGAAACCCTGCTGGCGGCCATGCTGACCTTCAACGACAAGTTGCATGTGCTGACTGCGCCGTCCGACATGCTGCCGCTGGATCTGGTGGGGCCAGAGGATATTGGCCGCATCATCGACATGGCACAGGCGAATTTCGATTTCGTCATCATCGACATGCCACGCACGATTGTAGCCTGGACGGAAACGGTGCTGAACCGCGCCCATGTCTACTTTGCGATGATGGAACTTGACCTGCGCTCGGCCCAGAACGTGCTGCGCCTGATCCGCGCGCTGAAGGTCGAAGAACTGCCGCACGAAAAGCTGCGCTTCGTGCTGAACCGTGGCCCGCGCTTTACCGATCTTTCCGCGAAAAGCCGGGTCAAGCGCATGGCCGAAAGCCTGGATATCTCGATCGAAGTGCAGCTTCCCGACGGCGGCGCACAGGTGACGCAGGCCAATGACCACGGCCTGCCGCTGGCGGAAAACGCAGGCAAGAACCCGCTGCGCAAAGAGATCCAGAAACTTGCCAAATCCTTGTACGAACTGAACAAAGCTGCCGAAACCGGCAAGAACTGAACGACGTTTTGACCAACCTTTGGTCTGGGGGATACTATGTTTTCTCGTTTCAAAAAGCCAGAAGCCGCCGCAGCGCAGGGCAACAACGCCCAAGCTCAGGCCGCGCGCCCCGCACCGCAGGCCGCCCCAGCCAAAGCGGCCACCGGCATGCGCCCGATGCCCGCAGCCGCGATGCCGCGCCCCTCTGCCGAGGTGGTCGCTGCGGAAAAGGAAAAGAAACGCAAGGACCGTCTGGGCGAGTTGAAGCAGGAATTGCACAAGCGCCTGCTGGATAACCTCAACCTTGCCGCGCTGGAACAGGCGACCGAAGCCAACCTCAAGGCCGAAATCGCGGCGATTACCGCCGAGGCGCTAGAGGAAATGGCCGTCGCCCTGAACAAGGAAGACCGCACCACCCTCAACCAGGAACTTTATGACGAGGTGATGGGCCTTGGCCCGCTGGAACCCCTGCTCAAGGACGAAACCGTCAACGATATTCTGGTCAACGGCCCGAACCGCATCTTTGTCGAACGTCACGGCAAGCTGGAACTGACCGACATCACCTTCAAGGATGAACGCCATCTTTTGCGCATCATCGACAAGATCGTGTCCGCCGTGGGCCGCCGCGTCGATGAATCCAACCCCTACGTTGACGCCCGCCTTGCCGACGGGTCACGGTTCAACGCCATGGTGCCGCCGGTTGCGGTGGATGGATCGCTGGTTTCCATCCGGAAATTCAAGAAGGAAAAGCTGGGCATTCAAGACCTTGTGCGCTTTGGTGCCTTCACCGAAGAGATGGCGCTGTATCTGCAGGCCGCCGTGTCCTGCCGTTTGAACGTGATCGTGTCAGGCGGCACGGGTTCGGGGAAAACGACCACGCTGAACGCGCTGTCGTCCTTCATCGACAACACCGAACGCGTGCTGACCATCGAAGATACCGCCGAACTTCAGCTGCAACAGGTCCATGTCGGCCGGATGGAAAGCCGCCCCGCCAACGTCGAAGGCAAGGGTGCCGTCACCCAGCGGGACTGTCTGCGCAACGCCCTGCGGATGCGTCCTGACCGCATCATCGTCGGCGAAACCCGTGGTGAAGAGGTCATCGACATGCTGCAGGCGATGAACACTGGCCACGATGGTTCTATGACCACCATTCACGCCAACTCTGCCCGCGATGGCATCAGCCGTCTGGAAAACATGGTCGCCATGGCCGGTATCGAAATGCCGTTGAAAGCGGTGCGCAGCCAGATCGCCTCGGCCGTGAACCTGATCGTGCAGGCCAGCCGCCTGCAGGACGGCTCGCGCCGGATGGTGTCGGTGACGGAAATCACCGGCATGGAGGGCGAGGTGATCTCGATGCAAGAGGTGTTCCGCTATGAACGCCTGGGCGTCGAACCCAATGGCAAGATCATCGGCCGCTTTAACGCGACGGGCGTGCGATCCCACTATTCCGACCGTTTCCGGCAATGGGGCTACAATCTGCCCGCCTCGATCTACGAACCGATTATCTGAGGGAAGTCATCATGATCAGCACCGCCCCTCTTATCTATATCGTGATCTTTGTCGCCGTTGTGGTGCTGGTCAACGGCATCTATCTGGTCGCCTTTGGCAAATCCATCAGCCTGAACAACCGGATGAGCCGCCGTCTGGCCCTCTTGGAAAAGAACAACAACCGCGAACAGGTTCTGGAACAGCTCCGCAAGGAGATGAGCCAGCACATGAATGCGCGCTCGATCCCGCTGTATTCGATGCTGGCAAACAAGGCGCAAAAGGCCAACATCGCCTTTTCGCCCAAGGCCCTGATCGGCATCATGGCCGCGATGAGCGGTCTGGCCTATGTCGGCCTGACCGTCGGCACCGAGGCCGCTGCCCCCGTGCGCGCACTGGTTGCCATTCTGATGGGTGTCGGCGGCGTCTATGTCTGGGTCAGCGGCAAGGCCAAGAAACGCATGGCGCTTTTGGACGAACAACTGCCCGACGCGGTGGAACTGATGGTGCGCTCGTTGCGGGTGGGCCATCCGTTTTCCTCGGCCATCGCCAATGTCGCCAAAGAAGTGCCCGATCCCTTGGGCACCGAATTCGGTCTGATCGCCGACGAGGCGTCTTATGGCCGCGACATCGCCGAAAGCCTGAAGGCCTTTGCCGAACGGGTCGACAGCCAGGATTTGCGCTTTCTGTCGGTCGCCGTGACCATTCAGCAAACCTCGGGGGGCAACCTTGCCGAAATTCTTGAGGGCCTGTCCAAGGTGATCCGCGCCCGTTTCAAACTGTTCCGCCGCGTCAAGGCGATCACCGCCGAGGCGAAATGGTCGGGCATGTTCCTGTCGGCCTTCCCGTTCGGGGCGCTGGTGATGATCAACATCGTGCAGCCGCACTACTACGACGATGTCAAGGAAACCGCCGCCTTCATCCCGGCCTGCCTTATCGTTGCCGTGTTTCTTATACTGAACGTGGTCTTCATGAAGATCATGGTCAACATCAAGGTGTAATGCGTCATGGAACTGATCACCTCTCTCAACACGCAACTCACCGACAAATTCGGCCCGCTCGGGCCACTTCTGGCCCTGGGGCTTCTGGGCCTGATGCTGATCGTGGCGGTGGTGCCGATGCTGCTGAAACGGCCCGAAGAGCCGTTTGACAAGCTGCGTGCGCAGCGCGACGCCACCGAAAAGGCCGCACAGCGGCAGCCCACCGCCAACCTGCGCAGCAGGGGCAAGGCCGACAAGCTGGAAAAGTTCGCCACTTTCCTGGAACCGCAAGACCACGAAACCATGACGGCATCGCGGCTGAAAATGCTGCGCGCCGGCTACAAGGCCAAGAATGCGGTGCGCATGTTTCACTTTGCGCAACTGGTGCTGGGCGTCGGCGCGCTGACGGTGGGGGTGATCTATGCGATGGTCATCAGCGCCCAGCAAGAGGTGTCCACCCAGTTCATGATCCTGGCCACGCTGGGGCCGGGGGCGGCGGGCTATTACCTGCCGATCTACTGGGTCACACGTCGGGCGGCAGAACGGCAAAAGCAGATCGTACAGGGCTTTCCCGATGCGCTGGACCTGATGCTTGTCTGCGTCGAGGCGGGTCAATCTTTGGACCAGTCCATCAACCGCATTGCCAAGGAAACCCGGCAAGGCTACCCAGCTTTGTCAGAGGAATTCGAAATGGTTTCGCAAGAGGTCAAGGCCGGGAAAGAACGGGTGCATGTCCTGAAAGACATGTCCGAACGCGTTGGCATCCCCGATATTTCCTCTTTTGTCACCACGCTGGTGCAATCGGCCACCTACGGCACCTCGATTTCCGAGGCGCTGCGGGTCTATTCTGCCGAAATGCGCGATAAACGCGTGATGCGCGCCGAAGAACTGGCAAACAAGTTGCCGACGAAGCTGACCTTGGGCACAATGATGTTCACCGTGCCGCCGCTGATGATCATCCTGATCGGGCCGTCGGTCCACGGCATCGCCGGCGCGCTGGGTGGAGGGGGCTGATTTTCTTGATGCTGCGACAGGCTTTTGCCTTGGTGCTGACCTTGCTTCTGGCCGCCTGCCAATCGGGCGGCCTTGGCGCATCCGGCAACAGCCCCTATGGCGTCGATCCCAACAAACAGGATGTGGATGGCTTGCTGGTGGGCCATCGTCTGATGGCTGCGGGCGAATACGAACTGGCCCTGAAGGCCTACTACCGCGCCGCCGCCGAACAGGGCATGAACTCTGATACGCTGTCGGCGATCGGCTCTGCCGATCTGGCGCTTGGCCGCGTGGGACAGGCCGAAGACGTGCTGCGCCGCGCCATCAAGGCCGACCCCACCTTTGTGCCCGCGCTCAACAATCTGGGCGTCGTGCTGATGAATGAGGGCAAACCCGGCGAGGCGCGGGTGATGTTCCAGCAGGCTTTCGCGCTTGACAGTGGCCAATCGGACGCCATCCGCGAAAATCTGCGCCTTGCTATCGCGCAAAGCGAAGCGGCTGTGTATGATCCGGACCAAGAAGAAAAACCAGTGATGAAACTCGTTCGCCGGGGGCAAGGCACCTACGACCTGCTGTCGGAGCTCTGAGGATCGAGCAGCAAGACCAAAGGACGCAAAAATGCGCCACATCCTCTGTCTTACCCTGTGTCTCACAGGGCTGACCGCCTTGGGCGGTTGCGGCAATTCGGAAAAGCAGCAGCAAGCCGCGATTGACGAAGTCACCAAGGCCGATGCCGCCAATATGAACGAAATCATGCTGACGGTCGGCAACCCCGCCGATGCGGTGGCCTATTTCCAGAAGATGACACTGGAACAGCCCAATGACCTGGAGCTCAAGCGTGATCTTGGCATCTCGCTGATCCGCGCCGACCGCCCGACAGAGGCCGTCGCGGTCTGGAAAGCCGTCGTCGCCTCGCCCGACAGCACCAATGACGACAAGGTACAGCTGGCCAGCGCCCTGATCCGCACCAATGACTGGAAAGGCGCGGCGGAAACGCTGAACACCGTCCCGCCCACCTATGAAACCTACGAACGTTACCGGCTGGAGGCGATGGTGGCCGACAGCCAGAAGAACTGGAAAAAGGCCGACAGTTTCTACGAAATTGCCGTGGGCCTGACACCTCAGCCCGCCAACGTGCTGAACAACTGGGGTTTTTCCAAACTGACCCGGGGCGACGATGCCGGGGCGGAACGGCTGTTCGCCGAGGCGCTGACCTATGACCCCAAGATGTTCACCGCCAAGAACAACCTCGTGCTGGCCCGCGCCGCACAAGGCAAATACGATCTGCCGGTGATCGACATGACCCAAGCAGAGCGCGCACAACTGCTGTACACTGCAGGGCTTGCGGCGGTGAAACAAGGGCAGGTCAGCATCGGCAAGGATCTGTTGCAACAGGCCATCGACACCAGCCCGCAGTATTTCGAGGCCGCCGTGCGCAGCCTCGAAGCGTTGGAGGGTTGATCCCTTGACACCCATCGCCGCCTTGATCCTGCTGCCTTTCGCCGCCGCCATCGGCATCTGGGTGGCGTGGAGCGATATGAAATACATGAAGATCCCCAATCAGGCGGTGCTGGCCCTGCTGGCCATCTGGCTGGTTGTGGGCCTGTTCGTGATGCCGCTGCAGTCCTGGGCCTGGGGTCTGGCGCTGGCGGCCGGGGTGTTGGTGGTGGGCTTTGTCGCCAGTTCCGCAGGTCTGGTCGGGGCGGGCGATGCGAAATTCGCATCGGCCATGGCGCCCTTCTTTGTTCACGCCGATTATCGCGCCATTCTGGGGCTTTACGCCGCCTGCCTTCTGGGCGCCTTTGCCGCCCACAGGCTGGCGCGCCTGATCCCGCCGCTGCGCCGCGCCACCACCGAATGGGCTAGTTGGACCCACAAGGATTTTCCGATGGGTCTGGCCTTGGCGGGAACACTGATCTTCTATCTTTCGGCCAAACTCCTGCCGCTTTTCTAAGGCATCACAGCGCTTGTTGGTCGCCGGACCCCTGATCCGGCCGCGCAGAGGTGTCCAGATGAACATGCAAGCCCCCACGGGTGTGATCGCCCCGCCGCAGCCGAAGTCGCTGGCCGATACCGGCCTGAACCCGGTGATGCTGCGCGACATCCTGCTGAAAACCATGTTCCGGATGAACCTTGATCTGGCCACCGAACTCAGCCGCGCCATCTGCCTGCCGGTCGTGCTGACGCAAGAACTGATCGACACCGCGCGCGGCCAGCGGCTGATCGAGGCGAAGGGCACGCTGAACGCCACCTCTGGCAATGAAATGCCCTATCAACTGACCGATGCCGGCAAATCCCGCGCGCTGGATGCGCTGTCGCAGTCGGAATATTACGGCGCACTGCCTGTGCCGCTGGATATGTACGCCCAGCAGATGAAACGCCAATCCGTGCGCGACATCAAACTGACCCGGACCGAGCTTTTGTCGGGCATGGGCCATCTTATCC
>CAMFLG010000062.1 GCA_945957495.1 uncultured Pseudorhodobacter sp.
GTCCGGGGCAGAGCCCCGGCGGCTGATCAGGCGCGCACCCGTTCGGATTTCGGATCATACATCGGCACCAGCGAGGCTATGGCCGCATGCCGCACCCCCGCCACTTCAATCTCGTAGTTCGACGCCAGAACCTCGGCATCGCTTTGTCCCTTGCAAGGAACATAGCCCATGCCCACCGCACCGCCAAGGAAATGCCCATAGGCGCCCGACGTGACCGGCCCGATGATCTTGCCATCGCGCACCAGCGCCTCGTTGTGAAACAGCAACGGCTCCGGATCGGTCAGGCGGAACTGCAGCATCTTGCGATCCAGCCCCGCCTCCTGTTTTTTCAGCACCGCATCGCGGCCAAGGAAGGCGGGCTTTTTCTTGCTGACACTGAACCCCAGCCCCGCCTCCAGCACATGATCCTCGTCGGTGATGTCATGGCCCCAGTGCCGGTAAGCCTTTTCAATCCGGCAGCTGTCCAGCGTGTGCAGCCCGCACAGCTTCAACCCCAGATCCGCGCCCGCCTCTTCCAGCGCCTCGAACACATGCGCGGTCTGATCAGAGCTTGCGTAAATCTCCCAACCCAGTTCACCGACGTAAGTGACGCGATGCGCGCGGGCCAATCCCATGCCAATCTCGATTTCCTTTGAGGTACCAAAGGGATGCGCGGCGTTGCTGAAGTCTGCCGGTGATACCTTTTGCATCAGATCGCGCGCCCTCGGCCCCATGACGCACAGCACCGATTCCGCAGCCGTCATATCGGTGATCACCGCAAAGGCATCGCCAACATGGCTCCGCAGCCAGGCCAGATTGCGCTGCAACGTCGCCCCCGGCACCACCAGCAGATAGGCGGTTTCCGACAGTCGCGTCACCGTAAGATCGGCCTCTATCCCCCCGCGATCATTCAGGAACATGGTGTAAACGATCTTGCCCGCCGCCACATCCATTTCCGCCGAACACACCCGGTTCAGGAAGGCGCAAGCGTCGCGCCCCTCGACCCGGATCTTGCCGAAAGAGGTCATGTCAAAGAAACCAACCCCGTTTCGCACCGCCAGATGCTCTGCCTTCTGGTTTTCAAACCAGTTCTGCCGCTTCCAGCTATAGTTGTACGCTTGTTCTTGACCCGGATTGGCGAACCAGTTCGCCCGCTCCCACCCCGCCACTTCGCCAAAAACCGCGCCGCGCGCTTTCAGGTGGTCATGCAGCGGCGTCCGCCGCACGCCCCGCGCGGTTTCCACCTGCCGATAGGGGAAATGATCGGCGTAAAGCAGGCCCAGCGTTTCGCTCACCCGCTCTTTCAGATACTTGCGATTGCGTTGGAACGGCTGCGCCCGGCGGATATCCACCTCCCACAGATCAAACGGCGCCTCGCCCTCGACGATCCAATGCGCCAGCGCCATGCCAGCCCCGCCCGACCCGGCGATACCGACAGAATTATACCCCGCCGCCACCCAATAGCCGCCCAGTTCCGGCGCCTCGCCCAAGTAATAGCGGTCATCCGGGGTGAAACTCTCTGGCCCGTTGAAGAAGGTATGAATCCCCGCCGTCTGAAACAGCGGCATCCGGTTCATCGCATCCTCAAGGATCGGCTGGAAATGGTCCCAATCCTCGGGCAGCGTGTCGAACATGAAATCCTCACGGATGCCGCCCATGCCCCAGGGTTTCGCCTTGGGCTCGAACGCCCCGATCATCATTTTCCCTGCATCGGATTTGTAATAGGCGCATTCGTCCGGCACCCGCAGCACCGGCAGATGGCCCAGGCCCTGCACCGGCTCTGTGATCAGATAGAAATGCTCACAGGCGTGCAACGGCAGCGTGACGCCCGATTGTTCCGCCAGATCGCGCCCCCACATGCCGCCGCAGTTCACCACCACATCGGCGGCGATATGCCCGGGTTCGCCATCGGCATCAACATAATCGACCCCGGTGACGCGGCCCGCCGCCTTGGTCACGCCCACCACCTTGGTATGTTCGAAAATCTGCGCGCCCCGCATCCGCGCGCCCTTGGCCAAGGCCATGGCGATGTTGGCCGGATCGCATTGCCCATCCAGTGGCAAATGCACCGCCCCCACCACGTCCGTAACGTTCAGATGCGGATACATCGCCTTCACCTCCGAAGGCGAAATCTCTGACACATCCACATCGAAAATCCGCGCCACCGTCGCCTGCCGCAACAGCTCTTCCCGGCGATGTTCGGTCAGCGCGACAGAGATCGACCCGACCTGCCGCATCCCCGTCTCGACCCCGGTTTCGGCCGCAAGCTTCACATAAAGATCGGCGGAATATTTCGCCAGCCGCGTCATGTTGGCCGATCCGCGCAACTGCCCGATCAGCCCCGCCGCGTGCCAGGTGGTGCCCGAAGTCAGCTGCTTGCGCTCCAACAGCACCACATCCGTCCAGCCCATCTTGGCCAGATGATAGGCCACCGAACAGCCCGACACCCCGCCGCCAATCACCACCGCCCGCGCCTGTTTTGGGATCTGAGCCATCACTTGTCTTTCATCTGTTCATAAATATCCCGGGGTCCGGGGCAGAGCCCCGGGGTCTGTCACGCGCGGATGCGCGCGTTCTTTGCGTCCCACAGCGGCGCATCTTCCTGCACCACCGCCGGATAGCGGGTGCCGAAAATTTCCACCTCAACCCGGGTTCCGGGCTGGTTCAGATCGGTGCGCAACATGCCCAGCGCGATACAGGCGCCAACGCGGTGGCCGTAGTAGCCAGAGGTGGTTTCCCCCACCACTTTGCCCTCATGCCAGATGGTGGACATATAGGGCGGGTCCATCTCGCCCGCGTCCACCACCAGCGTACAGAACCGTTTGGAAACCCCGGCCTGCTTTTCTGCCGCCAAGGCAGCCTTGCCGCGGAATTCGGGCTTGGCCCAGTCAACAAACCGCTCCAACCCACCCTGCAGCACGGTGTAATCGGTGGAAAGATCGCCCTTCCACGCCCGATAGCCTTTTTCGATCCGCAGCGAATTCAGCGCGAACATGCCAAAGGGTTTCAGCCCCATCGGCACCCCTGCCGCCATCACCGCATCCCAGACGCGGGCCGTATCGCCTACTTTCGAATGAATCTCCCAGCCCAGTTCGCCCGCAAACGACACCCGCATCAGGAACACTTCCGCCCCGGCGATATGCGCGGTCTGGAAGGTCAGCCAGCCCTTCGAAAGGTCAGCATCCGACACCGCCGCAAGAATATCGCGCGACTTTGGCCCGGTCAGGATTTGCGTGGACCATTGCTCGGTGCCTTCGGTCAGGCTTAGCCCCGCGTCCAGATGGTTCACCAGCCAATCGCGGTCATGCACCTGCGCAGTGGCGGCGGTGATCAAAAGCAATTCATCCTCGCCCAGCCGCGCCACCGACATCTCGGTCACGATGCGGCCCTTGTCATCGGCGAAATAAGCCAGCCCCAGCCGCCCCACATTCGGCACCTTGCCGGTGATCTGCCGCGCGAGCCAGGCCGTCGCCCCCGCGCCCTTGATGACAAAACGGGAAAAGCCCGGCAGGTCCAGAATCCCCGCCGCATCGCGCACGGCCTCGCATTCGGCCTTTACCGCCGCGAACCACGGGCCTTGGCGTTTCCACGTCCGCTGCGCCGCCTCAGACAGGTCATCGCCCGGGCGCGCGTACCACAGCGCGCGTTCCCAGCCGTTATAGGGGCCGAACTGGCCACCCAAGGCCTTGGTGCGGTCATGCACCGCCGACAGCTTCTTGTCGCGCCCCTCGGGCCAGGCGTGGTGCGGGAAGTGGATGGCATATTCGTGGCCATACACCTCCATGCCCTTCTTGATGCAGTAGTCCTGATCCTCGAACCCGGTAAAACGGCGCGGATCGCAAGACCACATGTCCCATTCGGTCGCACCTTGGGTGATCCATTCCGCCAGCACCTTGCCCGCGCCCCCCGCCTGACAAATGCCAAAGGTGAACACGCAAGCCTCGAACGCATTCGGCACCCCGGGCATCGGCCCGATCAGCGGGTTGCCGTCGGGGGTGTAGGGGATCGGGCCGTTGATCACCTTGGTCAGGGGTGCCGTCGCCAACAGGGGCACGCGCGCCATGGCGTCATTGATGTGCCATTCCAACCGCTCCAGATCATCGGGGAACAGTTGAAAACTGAAATCCTCGGGGAAAGGATCGTCCTTGCTGATCCAATGCGCCTTGCAATTGCCCTCATAGGGGCCAAGGTTGAAGCCGTTCTTTTCTTGCCGCAGGTAGTAGGATGAGTCCACGTCGCGCAGCAGCGGCAGCTTGTGACCCACCTCTTTCGTGCGCGCCTCAACCTCGGGGATGGTGTCGAACAGCATGTATTGGTGGCTCATCACCATCATCGGCACGTCGCGGCCAAACCACTTGCCAACCTCACGCGCGTAATACCCTGCCGCGTTGACCACGATTTCACAGCGAATATCGCCCTTGTGGGTTTCCACTACCCACTCTTCACCCTCGCGCCGCACGCCGGTCGCCGGGCAGAAGCGTTCGATCCTTGCGCCCATCTGGCGCGCGCCCTTGGCCAGCGCCTGCGTCAGCTGCGCCGGGTCAATGTCACCATCGTAGGGGTCATAAAGTGCGCCCACCAGGTCATGCGTGGCGATGAAAGGGTAAACTTCGGCAATCTGATCGGGCGTCAGGATCTTCAGATCCATACCCTGATAGCGGCCCATGCCAACCACGCGCTGAAACTCTTGCAGGCGTTCGGGCGTATGCGCCAAGCGGACCGAGCCGGTGACGTTGTAGTTCATCGGGTAATCAACCGCCTCGCCCAAGCCACGGTAAAGCTCTGCCGAATAGCGCTGCATGTTCATGATCGACCAGGACGAGGAAAACGTCGGCACGTTGCCCGCCGCATGCCAGGTGGACCCGGCGGTCAGTTCGTTTTTCTCCAGCAAAACAACATCGGTCCAGCCGGCCTTGCACAGATGATACAGGCTCGAGGCGCCAACGGCCCCGCCGCCGATGATCACGACACGCGCGGAAGTGGGGAAATCAGCCATGTTTTGCTCCGTCAGATTTTCGCAGACTATCCGCTTTGCTGGATGCACTTTCAATTCGCTGAAAATTCCCCTATTGAACGGAAAAGCCGATCAGACGAAGGGGCGCGCGCCAATGCAAATCGAACTGCTGGACACCTTTCTGGACCTTGCCGAAACCCGCAGCTTTCACCGCACCGCCGAACGGCTGGGGGTGACGCAATCCACCGTCTCGGCCCGACTGCAATCGCTGGAACAGGCGCTGGGATCGCGGCTGTTCACCCGATCCCGCGCAGGCACCGAACTGACCACCGAAGGCGCGCGGTTCGAGGCGCATGCCCGCACCCTGCGCCACGAATGGAACGAGGCAAAGCTGCGCATTCAGGTGCCAAATCAGGGCGCGCATCTGGTGCGGATCGGCATTCAGAACGATCTGGCCACCCAGTTCATCGGCAAATGGGTGTCGGGTTTTCGCCGCGCCTTCCGCGACACCACCTTCTATATCGAACCCGACTATTCCAACCAGATGTGCGCCGACCTTTTGACCGGCAGCCTTGATTTCGCGGTGATGTTCGCCCCCAAACCGCACCCCGACCTTTATTTCGACAATCTGGGCGACGTGCCTTACCGCATGATCAGCAGCGAGACGGATCATCTGGCCGAGGTGAACCCCGCCACCTTCATCTTTGCGCATTTCTCGCCCGCCTTTGAACATCTGCACCGCCAGATGACGCCGCAGTTCGCCGGGGCGCAGGTTTCCGTGGGGCAAAGCGCCTCGGTGGTGAACCTTCTGCAAACCATGGGCGGCGCGGGCTATGTGCTAGAGGCCGCCGCCGCCCCCCTGATCGAAAGCGGCCAGTTCCGCGAGGTGTTCGACGCCCCGCACCTGAACCAGCCGGTCTATGCCGCCATGCACCTGCGCCACCGCGTCAACCCACTGCACCGCCGCTTGCGCCGGATCGTCTACAAACGCCTGATCAAGGGCGAGGGCGACGGGTCTACACCATTGTCTGAACTCGATACCCCGGAGAATGCGCAAGACGCACCAGAGTGATCGCAGCCTCGGCGGTCCAGGTCGTCCGTTCAGTGATGAACAGCGCCCGACCTTCCGCCACGCCCAGCGCCTCTGCCTCGCGCGGGCCAGCCTCTTCGGCGGAAAAGGCGATGTCGCCGGTGGTGTAGGACACATGCGCCAAAAGCCATTCGTTGGCGCTGATCTGGCCGAAATCAGGCAAAGGCTGGGGCAGAACGGCGGGGTTCAGCCAGCGGGTTTCGAACACGAAAGGCTGACCATCCGCCAGATGCAGCGTTTCCAGATAGATCAGCCGCGCCCCCGCCGCCAACCCCAGCCGCGAGGCAACCGGCACCGGCGGCACGGTTTCACGCTGCAACAATAGCTGGAATCCGTGGCTTTGCCCGCGCGCCTCTACCTCTTGCCGGATCAGCGGAATATCCAGCGTGGCCTTGCGCACCGGCAGCATCGCCACCCGCGTGCCCGCCTTGCGCCGCCGCTCCAGCACCCCCGCCAACGCCAGTTCACGCAGCGCCCGGTTCACCGTGGCGCGCGCGCAGCCGAATTCCAGTGCCAGATCCTCTTCATTCGGGATCAGATCGCCCGGCGGCCATTCCCGCGCCCGGATGCGGCGCAGCACCTCGGCCCGGATATCTTCCCAACTGTTGATCACAGCGCGGCCCGTGCCCGCGCCATCGCCGCGCGATAGCGGGTGATGATGCGCGCCCGGGCCGCGTGTTTGCCGCCCGAAACGATGTGCCGCCCTGCTGACCAAACCTCGCTGACCATGCGGTCATCGCCTGCGAAAATGAACGTGTCCAGAATCGTGTCGCCCCGGCTGGGTTCCAGATCGGGGCCGGAACAATCCAGCGCCATCAGGTCGGCCCATTTGCCCACCGCAATCGCCCCCGCCGCGCGCCCACCTGCCAGCGCCCCGCCTTCGCAGGCACCCTGATACAGCACCCGCCCGGTGGATCGCCCCGCATCCGCCAGCATCGCCCGCCCCTTCCCCGCCAGCCGCTGCGAGTATTCGTAAAGCCGCAGCTCCTCGGAAAGACTGATGCGCACGTTGCTGTCCGACCCGACCCCAAACTTGCCCCCCGCCGCGTGAAACCGCACGCCGTCGAAAATCCCGTCGCCCAGATTGGCCTCGGTAATCGGGCAAAGCCCGGCAATCGCCCCCGAACGCGCCATGGCTTTCGTCTCAAGCGGTTCCATCTGCGTCGCATGGATCAGGCACCAGCGGCTGTTCATCTGGTGGTTTTCCAGCAGCCATTGCACCGGGCGCAGGCCGGTCGCGGCCTGCACCTCTGTCACCTCGGCCACCTGTTCTGCGACGTGAATATGGATCGGCGCCGCGGGCGCAATTGCTTCGGCCATGGCGATGCCTTCGGGGCTGGCCGCGCGCAGCGAATGCGGCGCCACGCCCAGAACCGTATCCTCGGGCAACCCGGCCAGCGCCCGCTTTGCCCCCTCCCACAGCCGACCGAACCGATCCAGATCATTGCCAAAGCGCAACTGCCCGGTGGTCAGCGCCCGCCCGTCGCAGCCGCCACGTTCATACAACACCGGCAGATGCGTCAGCCCCAGACCCGTCTCTGCCGCCGCCGCCGCGATCCGCGCCGTCATCTCGGCCAGATCGGCATAGGGCGCACCCCC
Source organism: uncultured Pseudorhodobacter sp. (assembly GCA_945957495.1). GTDB lineage: Bacteria > Pseudomonadota > Alphaproteobacteria > Rhodobacterales > Rhodobacteraceae > Cypionkella. The sequence continues at coordinate 7,623 of CAMFLG010000062.1, forward strand.
CGGGGCATGGTGCAGATAGTGAAACTCTGCCACGCCCGCATAGCCCGCCTCGGCCATTTCCAGCATCACCATCGCCGCAATCGCCTGCACATCCTCGGGCGTCAGCCGGTCGAGGAACTTGTACATCAGCGTCCGCCAGGTCCAGAAACTGTCCTGCCCGCCGTTGGCCGCCACCGGCCCGCGCTTTTCAGTCATCCCGGCCATGGCGCGTTGAAACATGTGCGAATGCAGGTTCACCGCCGCAGGCAGCAGGCAATCCACCCGCTGCCCCATCGGAGCCGCCCCCTGAACCACCGTGTCGATTCGGCCATTTTTGACCGTCACCGTCACGTCATCGGCCCAACCCTCTGGCAGCAATGCGGTTTTGGCATGGATCACAGTCATGGAGGCCTCGCTTGACAAAGGGTATTATGTGCAGACATAATAACACAAAGCGCAGACATAAGGCAAGCCCAATGGCGATTCTCCTGACCGACGCAACACTGGCCACGATGACCGATGTCTATGGCCTGATCGCCGACGCCGCCGTGGCGATGGACGACGACCAGATCCTGTGGGCCGGGCCGATGGCCGATTTGCCAGAGGTTTACGCCAGCCTGCCCAGCCATTCGGCGCAAGGCCGCCTTGTGACCCCGGCCCTGATCGACTGCCACAGCCATATCGTCTTTGGCGGCGACCGCGCGGCCGAGTTTGAAATGCGCCTGAACGGCGCCAGTTACGAGGATGTCGCCCGCGCCGGGGGCGGCATCCTGTCCACAGTCAAGGCCACCCGCGCGGCGTCAGAGGCCGACTTGCTCGCCTCGGCCCTTGCCCGCGCCGATCAGATCATCGCAGGCGGTGCCGCCACGATCGAGGTGAAGTCCGGCTATGGCCTGACCGTGGCGGACGAGCTGAAAATGCTGCGCGTCGCCCGCCGCATCGGCAAACTGCGCCCGGTGCATATCCGCACCACCCACCTTGCCGCCCACGCGATCCCGCCGGAATACAAAGACCGCGCCGACGCCTATATCGACGAGGTGGCGATCCCCTCGCTGCGCGCGGCCCATGCCGAAGGTCTGATCGACGCCGTGGATGCGTTCTGCGAAGGCATCGCGTTTTCGCCCGCACAGGTGGACCGTCTGTTCACTGCCGCCCGCGATCTTGGCCTGCCGGTGAAACTGCACGCCGAACAACTGTCCGATCTGAAGGGCGCGGTGCTGGCCGCAAGGTTCCGGGCGCTGTCAGCGGATCATCTGGAATATATGGCGCAGGACGGGGTGGAAGCCATGGCCGCCGCAGGCACGGTTGCCGTTATCCTGCCCGGCGCCTTCTACACCCTGCGCGAAACCCGGATGCCGCCCATCGCCGCCCTGCGTGCGGCAGGTGTGCCGATGGCCCTTGCCACCGATTGCAACCCCGGCTCTTCGCCCATCACCTCGCTGACGCTGACCATGAACATGGCCTGCACCCTGTTCCGCATGACCCCGCTAGAGGCGCTGGCAGGCACCACCACCCACGCCGCCCGCGCGCTTGGCCTGTCAGACCGGGGCACCATCGCCCCCGGACAGCGCGCCGATCTGGCGATCTGGGACGCGCAGCACCCGGCCGAACTTTCCTACCGCATCGGGGCCACGCCCCTTCACGCCCGCATCTTCGGAGGCCACCTTGACACCTGAAATCCTCACCCCCGCCTCCACGCCCTTGGCGCAGCTTGAACGCATCTTCCGCACCGAGGCGCCGTCGAAACTGCATCCATCGGCCCGCGCAGGCGTCGAACGCGCCGCCAGCGCCATCGCCGCCGCCGCCGCAGGCGACACCGCCGTCTACGGCGTGAACACCGGCTTTGGCAAACTCGCCAGCCTGAAAATCGCATCGAAAGACACCGCCACCCTGCAGCGCAACCTGATCCTGTCGCATTGCTGCGGCGTGGGTGACGCGATGTCGCGCCCGGTCGCCCGCCTGATGATGACGCTGAAACTTTTGTCGCTGGGCCGCGGCGCCTCTGGCGTGCGGTGGGAGATCATCGCCCTGATCGAAGCCATGCTGGCCCACGGCGTGACGCCAGTGATCCCCGCTCAAGGCTCTGTCGGCGCATCGGGCGATCTGGCCCCGCTGGCCCATATGGCCGCCGCGATGATCGGCGCGGGCGAGGCCGAATATCAGGGCAAAGTGATGCCGGGGGCCGAGGCGTTGGCCGCCGCTGGCCTTTCCCCTGTCATCCTTGGCCCGAAAGAGGGGCTGGCCCTGATCAACGGCACGCAATTCTCTACCGCCTACGCGCTGGCAGGCCTTTTCGGCGCCTGGCGCGCGGCGCAATCCGCGCTGGTCACATCGGCCCTCTCGACCGACGCCATCATGGGCTCCACCGCCCCCTTGCAACCCGAAATCCACTCCTTGCGTGGTCACGCGGGCCAGATCGAGGCCGCAGCCACCATGCGCGCACTGCTCGACGGCTCGGTCATCCGCGAAAGCCACCGCGAGGGGGACAGCCGCGTGCAAGACCCCTATTGCATCCGCTGCCAACCGCAGGTGACGGGCGCCGCAATGGACGTGCTGCGCATGGCCGCCCATACGCTCGAAATCGAGGCGAACGCCGCCACCGACAACCCCTTGGTGCTGACAGAGGCAGACATGATCGTCTCGGGCGGCAACTTCCATGCCGAACCCGTGGGTTTTGCCGCCGACATGATCGCGCTGGCCATTTCGGAAATCGGCGCCATCGCCCAGCGCCGCGTGGCCCTGATGGTCGATCCGGTGCTGTCCTTCGACCTTCCCGCCTTCCTCACCCCGCGCCCCGGCCTGAACTCTGGCCTGATGATCGCCGAAGTCACCACTGCCGCCCTGATGAGCGAAAACAAACACCTCGCCCACCCCACCGTCACCGACAGCACCCCCACCTCTGCCAATCAGGAGGATCACGTTTCCATGGCCGCCCATGGCGCGCGCCGGCTGGAACGGATGATCCAGAACCTGAACGTCATTCTGGGGGTAGAGGCGATCTGCGCCGGGCAAGGCGTTGATTTCCGTGCGCCCCTGCCCACCTCGCAGCCCTTGCAGGCGGTGCTGGCCCGCCTGCGCGCCGATGTCGCCACCATGGGCGATGACCGCTACCTTGCCCCCGACCTTGCCGCCGCCGCCCACCTGATCGGCAGCGGTGCCCTTGCCCAGGCCGCAGGCGTCGCCCTGCCTGCCCTGTCCTGATCCTCTTGGAGCATATCATGAACAACCGTCACAACATACGCGATGTCTACCCCGCCACCGGCACCACGATCACCGCGAAAAGCTGGCTGACAGAGGCGCCGATGCGGATGCTGATGAACAACCTGCACCCCGACGTGGCCGAAAACCCGCATGAGCTGGTGGTTTACGGCGGCATCGGCCGCG
>CAMFLG010000063.1 GCA_945957495.1 uncultured Pseudorhodobacter sp.
CGACTAGTCGTCGGCAGCGTCAGATGTGTATAAGAGACAGGTTCATATGGGCGCGAAGGCCCGCATCAATCTCGGCGGTCCGGGCGCCCGCGCCAGTAGTCCGGATCGTCTGATAGTCAGCCATTGTGGTCTCCGATGAAAAACACCGACCAGCACGATACCCGCACTGGCCACTGCCTCCGATATCGGAACTGCCGGGCCCAAGTTCAAGGATTTGGGGTGCAGATTCCGGGCGATCCACCGAATGACCCGGAAAACGGCAGCCTTAGCGGTGCCAGTGCTGCGGGGCGTCCCAGACTGGGCGGGCGGCTTCGTCCTCGGCCATGCCTGGGGTAACGCCAATATCCTTCAGCATCCGCGCGTCCAGCGCGGCAAGGCGGTTGCGCTGTTGGCGCAGGGCCAAGGCCCGCGGAATTGCCGCCAAAAGGCTGACAAACCCGCGGCGCGGACGCGAAACGCTGGTTGTGCTATGGGTCGAATACATGGGCTTTCCTTTCACGGATCATCGGCATCGGTGATGTGAGTCGTTGTGTGCATCACGTCACTTGATCCTTTTAGCAAACCAAGGCATATTATGATAATGAATGCTTTTGACGCCTCGCATCAGGATATGTGATATGATCCGCAATCTCGACATGACCTCCCTGCGTTCTTTCGTGGCCATTGCCGATGCTGGCGGGGTCACGCGCGCGGCGGGTTTTCTCAACCTGACGCAATCGGCGGTGTCGATGCAGATCAAGCGGCTGGAGGATCTGCTGGGCTGCGATGTGCTGGATCGCTCTGCCCGCAAGGTGCAACTGACCGCGGCGGGGGAAACCCTGCTGTCCTATGCGCGCCGTATGCTGGCTTTGAATGACGAGGTGTTTGGCCGTCTGACCCAGACCCAGCACGAAGGCGAGGTGGTTCTGGGGGTGCCGCATGACATCGTTTATCCCGCCATCCCGCAGATTCTGCGCCGCTTTGCCACCGAATATCCGCGCATGAAGGTCACGCTGCTGTCGTCCTTCACCCGGGTGCTGAAAGGCCAGTTCGGGCGCGGTGAATGCGACATCATCCTGACCACCGAGGAAGGCGTTGATATGGGCGGCGACACCGTGGCGGAACTGCCGCTGATCTGGGTGGGTGCGCAGGGTGGCGTGGCGTGGAAGGGCAGGCCGCTGCGGCTGGCCTTTGCCAATAACTGCATCTTCCGCGCGGGCGTGCAGGCTGCGCTGGATGCGCAGGGCATCGCCTGGGAAATGGCGGTGGAAAGCGAAAGCGGCCGCGCGATCGAGGCTTCGGTTTCCGCCGATATGGCGGTGCATGCCGTGCTTGCCGGATCAGAGCCACCTTATGTTGAACGCATCAACCACGGCGGCACCTTGCCAGAGCTGGCCCGGATGAAGGTGAACATGTATGTCGCCGACCCGGTGCATTCCCCCGCCGTTCTGGAACTCGCCGCGATGATCCGGCAGGCTTACCTCACGCGCGGGCTGCAAGCGGTGGCTTGAGGAGGGGTGTATCGCCGGATCGGGGCAGGGGACCATTTGGGCAGGACCAATGGAATGAAACTTCGCCACATCAGCCTGACGGCCAAAGATGCAGACAGGCTTTCGGCCTTTTATAGGTCGGTCTTTGGCTGCCATGACATACGGCCACCCATGATGCTGTCGGGCGACAGGGTATCCAAAGGCAATGGCCTGCCGAACGCGCAAATCTACGCGATCTGGCTGGCCTTTCCCAGCGCCGCAGACCCTTTCCTTGAGATCCTGCAATACACGCAGACCGAAAACAGACCTCTGCCGCGTGTCAATGAACCGGGGTTCGGGCATATCGCGTTCGAGGTAGCAAATCTTCAGGAAACGCTGATCGCCATTCTTGACAACGGCGGAAGCCTGCAGGGCGAGATTACCAATTTCGGAACCGAAGCCAGCCCCTATCTGATCATCTATGTGCGCGACCCTGAAGGCAATATTCTGGAATTGGAACAACCCTGAGGGCAGGCGCGGCAGGCCGCACATCGGCCCCTCCGCTCACTCCCCCTTCACCGTCCGCAGTTCCAGTTCGATGATGCCCGGCTGCGGGCCGCCGTCATCCTCGTCCAGCGCGGCGGCAGAGCGGGTTGTCTGCCCGAACCCCGCCTCTGCCAGCGCCGCCGAAAGCCTCGATCCGCCAAAGCCGCGCGTTGTGTCCAGGCTGTCCTGCGCCAGAAAGGCCAGGTTTTCCACCGGCGACTGCGGTTTGGCGGGTGTGACGACCACGATCATCCGCTCATCCCCCAGAACCGCGTCGCCGATCTTGAACAGGCCTTTTTTCAGCTTGTCCCCCGGCTGCAACCGCCCGGAAAACCAATGGCTGATCGAATAATCCGCGCCGATGTAAAGGACGTTCACGTCCACCGGCTGATCCATGTTGTTCTGCGCCAGAATATGCACCTGATCATTCGGCACCAGCCGGGGCACGGTGGCGGGCTGCACCTCGGTCAGGTCAGTCTTGTTCGGCCCGGTCAGCAGCTTGACCTCGACATCCAGCGACCCCGGCCCCACCGCCGCCCCCAGCTTTTGCAGGTTGATCGCCCGCGCCATCGTGCCCAGCGTATCGGCCAGCACCGCGCCCAGTTCCGCCGCGTCCTTGTCGCCGGTGGAAACCGAAGGCACGCCCGCCAGATCGCCCGCAAGCCCCGTGCCGGGCAGCACCCAGATCGCATCCGGGCGCGGGCTGTCGGGCAGCACCGCCAGTTGCAGATCGGCCTCTTGCCCCGCAGGCACGAACACCAGACGCGGCCCCGCCGCCACCTTCAGATCCGCCAGCGCCGCCTGCAAGGCCGGGGCATCGGGCGGCAAGGCCACGGTCAGGGTGAAATCCAGATCAGCGCCGATCCTGCGCAGCAGCACCCCCTTGGGCAGCTTTTCCGGCAAAGGCCGGTCGCCCTGAACCGCCACACCCTGCGCCGAAAACGTATCAACGGCAGTCAACGTCACATAGCCCAAGGCGTCCGCATCGGCATCCGCCGCCGTCCCCATCACCGCCAGAACCTCGCCCACCGCCAATCCGTGCAGCGATCCGGCGGGAATGGAAAATCCATCCTCGCCCACCTCTGCCGTCCATTGCGCCACCCGCGCGCCCGGCGTGCCGGAAAACGCCACGCGGTCCAGATCGCCCTCAAACATCGGCGTGGTCTGCGCCAGCTTTTTCGTCGCGTATTTGCGCAAGACCTCTTGCCCGATCTGGCCATAGGTCGCCTGCGGATATTCGGCCAGAACCTCGAACAGGGACCAGGTGAACACGCCTTGCGGCATCCGGCCCGGCTGCCCCTTGGGCAGGTTCTTTTCCGGCGTGACCTCGGTGGTCTGCGCCGCGAAGAAGGCCACGAAACTGCCCATGCCGGGCTTGGCTGCATCGTCAAACGGCGCCTCGCCGCCCGCGCGCGGATCGGGCAGGGCGCGGGTTGCAACTTCCATCGCCTCGGCAGGTATCCCCAATGCGTCGGGCGGCACCTGCCGCAGGCGCACGTCCTCTTCCATCACGCCGCGCGTCACTGTGCCGGAATGGCAGCTGTCAAACACCGCCCAGACATCCGCCCCCTTGGCGCGCAGCCCGTCGATCAGCGCGCCGATCTCGTCATCCACCAGCGCGTTCTGCACTGTGCCAACCGAATCTTCCCACGGCCCGATGTCGGACGGCATGAACAGCTCGTCCAGCCCGTCCAGCTCTGCCTCGGGGTGCAGTGCGGGCGCCTGACTGCCATGGCCCGAGAAATGCAGATAGACGAAATCGCCCGGCTGTACCCGGCGGGTCAGATCGGCAAAGCCCGCGCGAATCCCCGCCAGCGTGGGCGCACCCGCCCCGTCGACCCCATCGGCCAGAACGATCACATCCGCCGGGGCAAAGGGCACTGGCGCCTCGGTCGTCAGATAGCGTTCGACCAGCCTCACATCATTGGCCGGGCCCTTCAGCCAGTATTTCTGATCCAGACTGGGATAGTCGCTGGCCCCGATCAACAGCGCATAATTCTCGCGCGCCATCGAAGGGGCGGACAACAGGCACAGCGTCAGCGCAAGTCGCAGCATCCTCATCCCCCTAATTCGTCATCAGCGCATAGGTGGCGCTGGCTGGCCCCAGATTTTCCACCTTCAGCACATAGGCCCCGGTTTCTGCCGGGCGCCATGAACAATAGGCAATCGGGCTGGGGTCACGATCTTCGCATATCACATTGCCCGCCGCGTCCTGCACTTCGATGTTCAGATCGGTGTCCGCCCCGGCCTCGACATAGGCTTCGGCCAATTCGCCGCCGCGATATTCGGTCGCGGGATAGCTTTCGGTCGCACCCGCGCGCAGGCTGGCGATATTGTAGAACGGGCCAGAGGCCATGCCTTTGAGTCCTTCGGCATCCAGATCGGCAATCAGCGCGTCAATGTCGCCCTCGTTGTCGGACAGGATCAACGCCTCGGCCAGCATGGCTTGCCAGCCCAGGGGCGGTGCGTCGGCATGGGCCGGATCGGCTGCCTGCAATCCGATCGGCTTGCGCAACCGCGCGGCGGCCAGAACCAACACCGCATCGCCGCGTGCAACGCCTTCAAAATACAATTGCGACGACAGCGCCAGCACCTGCACATCCGTCAGGGGTTCGGCCCCTAACGGTGTCGCAAAGGCACAAAGCAGCAGGGCAGGGGCAAGGCGCGGCATGACATCCTCATCGGCAGCAACGCGCCAATACTGCGCAGCCCGCAGCCGCCTGTAAACACCGCCCAAACCCCTGACAGCATTTGTCATCAAAGCCCGGGGGCCTAACTGACCAACACTTCCGTCATCATCCCAGAGGCCATGTGATACAGGTGATGGCAATGCAGGAGCCAACTGCCGGGTTTGTCGATATCCACCGCCACCGTCACCATGCCCCCGGGCGGCACCGCCACCACATCGCGGCGCGGTCCGTTAAAGCGGCCCATGCCCAGATCAACCACCTGAAAATGATAGCCGTGCAAATGCATCGGATGCATCATCATGCCCATGTTCATGAACATCAGCTCCATCCGGTCGCCCACCTTGGCCGCAATCGGCGGTGCCTCGGCATGGGTCTGGCCGTTGATGGTAAAGCGGTATCCGGGTTCCTCGCCCAGCATCAGATGCGCCATCTGTGTCGCCGCGCGTTCGGGCAAAGGGTGCAGCGGCACAAGGCGCGCGTCAAACTGGCTGTCCAGATAGGGGCTTTCCGTTGCGGCCTCACCCGTTTGCGCAGCAACCTTGGCCCCGGCGGTGGCCAGAATGATCCCGGTGCGCAGCCGCATCGCCTCGACCTGCGCAAAGATCGGAAAGGCGCCGCCCTCGGCAGGTACGGTAACGATCAGGTCCAGCCGCTGCCCCTGCGCAATCGGATAGGCCGCAGCCGAAAGCGGCGCGCAAGCCCCGCCATCGGTGGCGATGCAGGCCGATGGCAAAACCCCGGGGTCGATCCAGAACGCGGTTGCCCCCGCCCCGTTGATGATGCGCAATCGCACCCGTGCGCCGGGATCAACCTGCACCACCTCGGGATCGTCCAGCGTGCGGTCATTGGCCAGATAGGCGTCAAACTTCACGTCATTGGCGTGGGTCATCATGCCGCCCATCGCCATGCCCCCCATATCCATCCCACCCATGTTCATCGCGGAATGATCCATGGCCATGCCGGGCATGCTGCCGCTTTCGTTGCCGGTCGCACCATGGCCATGCATCATCGACACGCCCAGTTCGGACAAAATCTCTTCCGGGCTGCGGAAGGCAAAGTCGTGCAGCATCAGCACAACCTCTTGAATATCCTCGGCATCCGCCTCGCGGGTGATCATGGGTGCTGCCAGCAATTGCTGTTCGGTCAACTGGTGCGAGTGCATCCAATGCGTGCCGGGGGTCAGCAGGAAATCCACCGCATCGCCTGCCCCCGGCGCCAATTCCCCGCCGCCGGTATAGGATCGGTCCTGCCCCTCTGCCGCCCAGATCTGGCCATGCCAATGCGTGATCAGCCCCTGATCGGTGGCATTCAGGATCTGCCCGGAAAACCGGTCGCCCTCTTGCGCGTAGATCCCAAGCCGCCCGTCCGGCCCGGTCATGCCGTAAACCGTGGCGGCACGGCCCAACACCTCGATCTGGCGTGAGGCCACGGTCAGCGCGGGCGCCGCCGCGAAGGCAGGCCGCGCCAGTGCCGAGGCGGCAAGGGCCGAGGCCCCGGCCATGAATCCGCGCCGGGTGGGGGTCAGGATCGGCATTGCAATCTCCTCGCAGTTTCATCCCAGATAGGGGCAAAGCCGCGCGGGCGCCAAAGCCATTCTGTCGCAGCCGCTTCACAAGCCCGCGATCCCGCGGAAAATCAAACGGATTTTCCGGTGCCGCCCGCATGACAGGCTTTGTCACGGGCATCGCGGCAGCCTTGCGATTACCTTCGCCGCAGACACCACATGAGGATACCCATGTCACACCGCCCCCGCCTGACCCTGCGCGCCCTGGCCCTGTTCCCCTTGGCCCTCGCCCTGTTCACTGCAGGCCCGGCCCCGGCAGAGCCGCTGGATCAGGTGATGGCCACCATCTTTACCGTGCATACGGCGGATGACGAGGACCGCTTCCTTGGCTCGGCCTTTCTGTGGGGCGATGGCGCGGTTGCGGTGACAAATGCGCATGTGGTTGCAAATGCAACCGAAGTTCGGCTGACGGACGCCACGGGTCATGAAGAGATTGCCACGGTAATCGCCAGTGACCCCACGCGCGATGTCGCCGTGATTTCGGTAAAGTCGGGCCGCGTCGGGTTGACCCCCTCGACCGAAGCGCCCCGGCTTGGGGCAGAGGTCTGGGCCTTTGGCGCGCCTTTGGGCGTCGCCTTCACGGTGACCGAAGGCCGGATCTCTGCCCTGCATCGTCAGGTCGAGGCGGCGGTGCCGATCCGCATGATCCAGCATGACGCGGCGGTGAACCCCGGTTCCTCTGGCGGGCCGCTGGTGGATGATGCGGGCGCGTTGGTGGGGATGAATTCCCAGATCGCCGATGGCAGCCGCATGTTCGTGGGCATCGCCTATGCCATCGCCGCCGATGACCTGTCGCGCATCGTTACCGGCCTGATCGCGGAAACCCTGCCGCCCCTGCCGCAACTGGGCATGATCGTCCGTCCGGTGGATCGGCAACTTGCGGCGGCGCTGGGCATTTCGGCCACCGGCCTGCTGGTGGATCAGGTGCGGCAGGGCGATCTGGCCGACCGCGCCGGGGTCAAACCGGGCGATGTGGTGCTGGCGCTGGGGGATGCCGCGTTGACCCAACCCGGCGATCTTGCCTTTGCGCTGGAGGCTGCGCAATCCGGCACCAGTCTGGATTTCACCATCCTGCGCGCCGGGTCGGTTCTGGTGCTGATGACAGAGCTTGATGCAGAGCCGCAATCGGCCCTGACCCTGCGCGACGTGGCGTCCGCCCCGGCCCGGATTGCCAGCTATACGCTTGCCACGCTGGGCCTGACGCTGGGCAGTCAGGATCGCATCGCGGCTATCACCGAAAACTCACCCGCCCTGTTTGCAGGTGTCGCGCGCGGCGACCGCATCCTGATGCTGAACGGCCAACCGCTGACGGCGGTTGATCTTTCCACCGCCCGCTTTGACGCGCCCGTGCTGTTGCTGCTGCAAGACACCGCTGGCACCACCCGCCACGTCCTGATCGACCCTTGGGCCACGGGCAAGACAATTCGCCCGGTCGGCGGCGCGAATGTGCTTGACCCAAACGTGGTGCTGTTCTGACATGGGTGAAAAATTCTGCGGGGAAGATTTTATGGACCGAATTCTGATCGTTGAAGATGATCCCGAAACCGCCGCCGCCGTTGCCGCCGAAGTACGCGGTCTGGGCTGTGAGCCGGTGATTGTGACCACACTGGAAGAGGGCGTTGCCGCCGCCCCCGGTGATTTCAAGGTGATCGTGCTGGACCGGATGCTGCCGGGCGGCGATGGCGTGGAAGCCATGGCGCGGATGCGCGCCAACGGGGCGCGGGCGATGATCCTTGTGCTGTCGGCCTTGGGCCGTGCGGCCAACCGGGTGGAGGGGTTGGAGAAAGGCGCCGACGACTACCTGCCGAAACCCTTTGAACCCGAAGAGTTGCGCGCCCGTCTGCGCGCCCTGCTGCGCCGGGGCACAATGCAGGTTTTAGACAATGACCTGCTGGCCTTTGGCGATCTGGAAATCCGCATGAAGGCGCGCACCGTTCACATCAAACGCGCGCATGTGGCTGTAAGCCCAAAGGAATTTGAACTGATCAGCTATTTCGCCCAGAACGCGGGGCAGGTCGTCACCCGGATGCAATTGTTGGAAAATGTCTGGAACCTGCATTTCGATCCCGGCACCAATGTTGTCGATGTTCACGTTGGGCGCCTGCGCCGCAAGCTGGAAGAGGCGGGTTCTGCCGCGATTCAGACCGCGCGCGGCGAAGGCTATGTCTTTGCGCCAATGGCGGCAAAGTGAGCGCTGACCGCCCTTTGGCGGCCCGCGCCACCCTGCGTCTGGCCGCGCTGATGGCCGCCGCGATCATGGCGCTGTCGCTGGGGGCGATGGCCCTGCAATACCGGCTGGTGGAAACCCGGATGATGCAGGCGCAGGAAAACCTGCTGACGGCCAGCCTGAACGGCTTTGCCGCCCTGTATGACCAACGCCGCATCATTGCGCTGCGTCAGGCCATCGAATACCGTGCGGCGGCCAGCGCGGGGGGCGAGATGCTGCTGCTGCAAGACCGCAAGGGTGCGGTTCTGGCCGGAACCGAAACCGCCTGGCCTACGGGCGTTGACCCGACGGGTGAGGGGTTTACTGCCGATCATGCCGTAGCCTTTGCCAAGGGTGATACGCGCTGGCTGGGGGTGGCGCGCATCCTGCCGGGGGGATTTCCGCTGCTGGTCGCGCATTCGCTGGCGCCGGTGGATGCGACGCTCGCCAGCCTGCGCCGGGGCATGGCGGCGCTGGCGGCGGCGCTACTCGCGGCAGGGGCCGCGGTTGGCTGGTTTGCCGCGCGCGGTGTGATGGGCCGCGTCAACCGCATCAACACGCTGGCCGACCGGGTTGCGGCTGGCGATCTGTCGGCGCGCCTGCCCGGCCCGCGCAGCAACGATGAATTCGGCCTCTTGGAAACCCATGTTCATGCCATGCTGGACCGGATCGAAAACCTCAACCGCGCCACGCATCGGCTGTCGGACACCATCGCGCATGAATTGCGCACGCCGCTGAACCGCATGACGCAAAAGCTGTCTCGTATTCAGGGGCAAGAGGATTTGGCGGAAGAGCTGAAATCCGAAATGCGCGCCGCGATCCGGGTGTTTGACTCGCTGCTGGATATCAGCCGGGCCGAGGCGGATCAGGGCAGCGGCGGCGGCCTTGTGCCCGTGGATCTGTCGGCGGTGGCGTCCGAGGTCTGGGATCTTTACGAACCATTGGCCGAGGATAAGGGCCTTGGCTGTACCCTTTCCGTCCAACCCGGCCTGCGCGTGCTGGGCGATCGCAATCTGATCGCGCAGATGCTGTCAAACCTTCTGGACAACGCCATCAAATATTGCGCCCCCGGCGATGCGCTGTCGCTTGGCCTGGCCGAGGCTGCCGATGGCCATATTCTGACCGTCGCCGATACTGGCCCCGGCCTGCCCGATACGCTGAAGGAAGATGCGTTCGAACGCTTTGTCCGCGCCGACCGCGACATTGATCGCGGCATCAAGGGCCATGGCCTTGGCCTCGCGCTGGTGCGCGCCATCGCCGCGCGGCATGGGGCGAAACTGGTGCTTCCGGCCACCGAAAAGGGCCTGACGCTGGAATTCCACTGGCCGAAACTGGCGGCAGAGGCATGAGGGCGCGGCTGTGCCCCGTGGTGTTTCTGGCCGCCCTCGCAGCCCTCGTCCTGCCCTTGCGGGCAGAACATCGGGCGGTGTTGGTCGGTGTTTCTGATTACACCGTTCTGGATGCGGATCTGAACGGCCCCAAGAACGACGTGCGGCTTATGGCCGAAGTGTTGGCCGCGCGCGGCGTGCCGCCTGCGGAAATGACCGTGCTGACCAGCGATCCCACCGGCCTGCCCGCAGCTGCCCACAGCGGCCCGCCCACCCGCGCCGCGATCATGGCGGCGCTGGCCGATGTTTCCGCCCGCGCCAAGGTGGGCGATACGGTGGTGTTCTATTTCTCTGGCCATGGCGCGCAGGCCCCCGACCAAAGCGGCGATGAGGGTGGGGGATATGACGAGATTTTCCTGCCCGCCGATGCCGCAGGCTGGAGGGGCGATATCGGCGCGGTGGAAAACGCCATTCTGGATGATGAGCTGCAGGTCTGGGCGCAGGGCCTCTTGTCGCGGGACATCCAGTTGATCGGCCTGATCGACGCCTGCCATTCCGACACCGGCTTTCGGGGGCTTGGCGGGGCAGGGGTGGCGCGCGGGCTTGGTCCCGCCGATCTGGGTATTCCGCCTGATGCGGCCTTTGCCCCGGGCGACCCTGTGCCGCCATTGCAGGGGCAGTTCGTGTTCCTCTATTCCTCGCAATCCGACCAACGTTCTTTCGAATATCCCTTGGGCGATACCGGGCAATGGCAGGGCGAATTCACCCTGCGTCTGGCCGAGGTGCTGCGCCGCAGCCCCGATGCCGCCTGGGCGCAGGTGCTGGCCGCCACCTCTGCCGCGATGGTGCAGGGGGCGGCCTTGCAGGTGCCCGATGGCGAAGGCCCGCTGTTGCAAAGCGCGGTGTTCGGCGCCGCCGCGCCCCAGCGTTTCGCCGTCCACGGCAGAACGGTCGCGGCGGGTCTGTTGCAGGGGCTGAGTGACGGAACCGAGGTGGCGCTTTATGCCGGGCCTGCGGGCGGAACAGTCATTGCCCAAGCCGTCCTGACCAAAACCACCGCCCGCACGGCGCAATTGCCCCCCGGCACGCCCCCGGCGGCCTGGGCCGAAGTCACCGCCCCCGCCGCGCCGCCCGCCCTGCGCCTTGCC
>CAMFLG010000064.1 GCA_945957495.1 uncultured Pseudorhodobacter sp.
TTCTCGATTGATCCGGTTCTGGCCTGCAGGGGGCGGCGGGTGGCCGTTCTCGCCTCGGGCGATCCGTTCTGGCATGGCGCGGGCGGCAGTCTGGCGGCACAGTTGGACCGGGCGGAGTGGCGGGCGTTTCCGGCCCCCTCCACCTTTCAGCTTGCCGCAGCCCGGCTGGGCTGGCGGATGGAAGAGATTACCTGCCACGGTCTGCACGCCGCCCCCTTTGCCCGGCTGCGGCCCATTCTGACCAAAGGCACGCGCGCGATCTGCCTGCTGCGGGATGGGGATGCGCCAAAGGCGCTGGCGGAATGGCTGTTGTCACAAGGGTTTACCGCCGATCTGGTGGTGCTGGAACGGCTGGGCGGCGCGCAAGAGCGTATCCGGCAGACCACCGCCGAAACCTTTGATCTGACCGATATCGCGGCCCCCGTCGCCGTCGCTGTCAACGTCACCTCGGGCAAGGGCCTGCCGCGCGCCTCTGGCCTGCCGGATGCGCTGTTTGCCCATGACGGCCAGATCACCAAACGCCCGGTCCGCGCCCTGACCCTGTCAGCCCTTGCGCCGCGTGGCGGGGAGTTGCTGTGGGATATTGGCGCGGGGTCGGGCTCGATCTCGGTGGAGTGGTGTCTGGCGGGGGGGCGGGCGCTGGCCTTTGAACTGCGCCCCGATCGCGCGGCCAACATCCGTGAAAATGCTGCCCGCTTTGGCGTTGAACACCGTCTGCAGGTGATCGAAGGTGCCGCTGCGGAACTGCTGGCCGGGCGCCCCGCCCCGGACGCGGTTTTCATCGGTGGCGGCGGCAACGCCGGGCTGATCGGCGCGCTTTGGGCGCTGCTGCCCGAAGGCGCGCGGCTGGTGGCCAATGGTGTGACGTTGGAAACCGAAAGCCTGCTGGCCGCCGAACAAGCCCAGCGTGGCGGCACGCTGCTGCGCATCGACCTTGCCACCACCGCCCCCCTGGGCCGGATGCGTGGCTGGGACGCCGCCCGCCCTGTGGTGCAATGGAGCGTCACAAGATGATCGTCGCCGGGATCGGGTTTCGCAAATCGGCCAGTCTTGCGGCGCTGCGCGATGCCTTCGCGCAGGCTGGGGGCGCGCGGGCCGAGGCGATTGCGACCGCCGCAGACAAGGCAATGGCGGCGACCCTTCGGGCCTTTGCCGATGAATGCGGGCTGCCCGTTCTTGGCATCGCTTTGGCCGATCTTGCCCGCCAACCCGTCCTTACCCAATCCACCCGCGTCGCAGCGCTTTATGGCACCGGCAGCTTGGCCGAGGCCGCCGCGCTGGCCGGTGCTGGCCCCGGTTCGTGGCTGCTTGCGCCGCGTGTCACATCGCAAGACGGCAGCGCCACCGCCGCCCTTGCCGAAAGGAAATCCGAATGACCGTTCATTTCATCGGGGCGGGCCCCGGCGCCGCCGATCTGATCACCCTGCGCGGCCGTGATCTGATCGCGTCTTGCCCGGTCTGCCTTTATGCGGGATCGCTGGTGCCCGAGGCGTTGCTGTTGCACTGCCCGCCCGGTGCCCGCATCGTCAACACAGCACCGCTGTCGCTGGATGAGATCATCGCCGAAATCGCCAGCGCCCATGCTGCCGGGCAGGATGTGGCACGGCTGCACTCGGGGGATTTGTCGGTGTGGTCGGCGATGGGCGAACAACTGCGCCGCCTGCGCGCCCTTTGCATCCCCTATGACGTGACCCCCGGCGTGCCGTCCTTTGCCGCCGCCGCCGCCGCACTGGGGGCGGAACTGACCTTGCCGGGCGTGGCGCAATCGGTGGTGCTGACCCGCACCTCTGGCCGTGCCACCTCGATGCCTGTGGGCGAAAACCTTGCCGCCTTTGCCGCCACGGGCGCGACGCTGGCCATCCATCTTTCGGTGCATGTGCTGGATCAGGTGATCGCCGACCTGACGCCGCACTATGGGGCCGATTGCCCGGTGGCCGTGGTCTGGCGGGCCAGTTGGCCCGATCAGCGCATCGTGCGCGCAACCCTTTCCAGCCTGCAAACCTCGATCGGGGCCGAGATGGAGCGCACGGCGCTGATCCTCGTGGGCCGCGCGCTTGCTGCCGAAGGGTTTGAGGAAAGCCGCCTTTATGCCGGCGATTACGATCGCCGCTATCGCCCTGTCGGCACCGCACCGCGTTTCTCGGAGGTGACATGACTACGCCTGGCCTGCTGATTTCCGCCCCGGCCTCGGGCACTGGCAAGACCACGCTGATGCTGGGCCTACTATCTGCCTTTCGCGCGCAGGGCGTGGCCGTGCAGCCGTTCAAAAGCGGCCCGGATTACATTGATCCGGCCTTTCATGCGGCGGCTTCCGGGCGACCTTCGGTCAATCTGGACAGTTGGGCGATGGGTCGCGCGCGCATCACCGGGCTTGTCCGTGTGGCCGAGGGGGCGGATCTGGTGCTGGCCGAAGGCTCAATGGGCCTGTTCGACGGGGTGGCACGCGAGGGTGAGTTCGGCACGGGCGCAAGCGCCGATATTGCGGCGATGATGGGCTGGCCTGTGGTGTTGGTGCTGGATGTGTCGGGGCAGGCGCAATCGGCGGCGGCGGTGGCCAAGGGCTTTGCGCTGATGCGGCCCGATGTCAGGCTGGCGGGTGTGGTTCTGAACCGCGTGGCCTCGCCCCGGCATGAGGCATTGGTGCGTGACGGGATGGCGCGGGCGGGCATTGCCGTGCTGGGCGCGCTGCCGCGTCAGCCGTCGATCGAATTGCCAGAGCGGCATCTGGGGCTGGTTCAGGCCGAAGAACAGCCAGAGCTTGCCCGGATTCTGGCCGATGCCGGGGCCTTTGTGGCCCGGCATATCGACCTTGCCGCGCTGCGCGCCGCTGCCGCTGGCGGTGTGGCGCTGACCGATCCTTTGCCTATCCGCCCCCCCGCCATGCGCATCGCCTTGGCGCGCGATCCTGCGTTTTCCTTTGTCTATCCGCATCTGATCGCCGGATGGCGCGCGGCAGGTGCTGCGATTCTGCCGTTTTCGCCCTTGGCCGATGAGGCGCCCGACCCTACGGCAGAGGCGTGCTGGCTGCCCGGCGGCTATCCGGAACTGCACGCAGGCCGCCTTGCCGCAGCGGCACAGTTCCGCGCCGGATTGCAGGCCTTTGCCGCAACCAAGCCCGTGCATGGCGAATGCGGGGGATATATGGCGATGGGGGCGGGGTTGGTGGATGCGGCGGGCGGGCGGCATCAGATGGCAGGCCTTCTGGGCCTTGAAACCTCGTTCCACAAACGCCGGATGCATCTGGGCTATCGGGTGGCGCGGTTAAATGCCCCAACGGCAGGACATGCCGCCGAAACCCGCCTGCGCGGCCACGAATTTCACTACGCCACCATTCTGGCACAGCCCGATCCGACGCTGGCCGAGGTATGCGATGCCAATGGCGAGGCCGTTGCCGAAACCGGATCACTGCGCATTCAATCCGGTGGCGGCCAATCCAGCGGCACCTTCTTTCACCTGATCGCAGAGGCGACATGACCGGCTTTGTTTCCTTCGTATCCTCGGGCCCCGGCGACCCTGAACTGCTGACGGTCAAGGCCGTTGCCCGGCTGCAAATGGCCGAAGTGGTGCTGTTTGACGACCTGTCCTCTGGCCCGATCCTTGGGCAAGCCGGGCCGGGTGCCGATCTGATCGCGGTGGGCAAACGTGCGGGGCGGGCCTCGCCCAAGCAAGACCACGTCAGCCGTTTGCTGGTGGATCACGCGCTTGCCGGGCAGCGCGTTGTGCGGTTGAAATCGGGCGATTGCGGCATGTTCGGGCGGCTGGAAGAGGAAATTCTGGCGCTGCAGGCCGCTGGGATCGGGTACGAGATCATCCCCGGTGTCACCTCTGCCTCGGCGGCGGCGGCGGCGGCGGGCATCCCGCTGACCCGGCGGCTGACGGCGCGGCGCGTGCAGTTCATCACAGGCGCCGATGTGACGGGGGCGCTGCCTGACAGCATCAACATGGCCGCCCTTGCCGACCCGCAGGCAACCACTGTGGTCTATATGGGCAAACGCACCTTTGCCGATCTGGCCGCGCGGCTGATTGCGGCAGGCCTACCTGCCCAGACGCCCGCGCTGTTGGCCGAGGCGGTTTCGACCCCGGATCAACAGATCAGCCGCCACAGCATCGCAAGCCTTGCCGCCCATCTGCAAGACGCGCAAAGCCCGGCGCCCGCGCTGATCTTTTACGGCCCGTTGGCAGAGTTTCCGGCATGAAGGTCTTTGTCTGCACCGCCTGTTCGCTGGGCCGGGCGGGCTTTGCCGAACGGGTGCGCGCGGCCTTTGTCGCCGCCGCCGAACCAGTCGAGGTGCTGGAGATCGACTGCATGTCCGGCTGCGCCCGCGATCAGACCATCGCCTTCCGCAGCCCCGGCAAGGTGGCCTATCTGTTCGGCGATCTGACCGACGCCGACCTGCCAGAGATTCTCGCCTTTGCCCGGCTTTACGCGGCCTCTGCCGACGGCACCTTTGCCGATGCCCGGGTGCTGGGCCGCTTGCGCACAAAGGCCATCGCGCGCATTCCCGGCTAAGATGTCGGAAACGGCAGCTTTGCGGCGCAGGCGGGCTTGCCTTTGCCTGCAAGGCGGCTAACCCTGCCCCTTGTACGGTGTCCGATCAGCGCAAAGCGCCCGGACTTAATCGGGAATGGGGAAGGGCGGACCAAATCTGGCGCCCCAGCCTCAACCGCCCCCGCGACTGTAAGCGGAGAGCGGTCTGTCAGATGCCACTGGCCCCATCCGGGCTGGGAAGGCGGCAGACCGCATCGACCCGCGAGTCAGGAAACCGGCCGTGCATCAAACCTTAACCGCCGTCGGGTGAGACGGCAGGGAGACTGACATGCATATCGAACCGGGCCTCGTATCCGAGGCAAAAATTGTGCTAAGCTATGGCACCGCCGCCGCCTCATTGGCCTATGCAGCCAAGCTTGCGACGGACGACGCCAAATTCCGTGGCGTGCTGTCGCTGTTGGGCCGCAGTGCCATCGCGACGGCGGCGGTGTTTACCTTCTTTCAGATCCTGCCGCACCACCCGGTCGGCGTGTCAGAGGTTCATCTGATCCTGGGATCGACTTTGTTCCTGATGCTGGGGGTGGCACCTGCCGCCGCAGGTCTGGTGTTCGGGCTGCTGTTGCAGGGCCTGTTCTTTGCCCAGGCCGATCTGCCGCAATTCGGCATGAACGTGACGACGCTTCTGGTGCCGCTGTTCGGCCTGCAACTGCTGGCGCGCAAGGTCATCGCCCCCGCCACGCCCTATGTTGACCTGCAATACCGTCAGGCGCTGGCGCTTTCCACCGCCTATCAGGGCGGCATCGTCGCTTGGGTGGCGTTCTGGGCGATATATGGCCAAGGCTTTGGTGCCGCGAATCTGGCCTCGGTTGCGGCGTTCGGGGCTGCCTACATGCTGGTCGTCGTGGTCGAGCCTTTGGCGGATCTGGCGGTTCTGGCCGTGGCGAAAACCCTTCATCGGGCTCAAGGATCGGCCTTGCTGAACACGCGGCTTTATTCCGCCGCCTGAAACCTTGCCTCTTGGCAGAAGCGGCCCCTATGGGGTCGCTTTTCGACTTGACGCATTGTCGCATCTGCGGGCAGATGAAGGTGCAAGGTGTCTGATAAGCGCAAAGCGCCCGGACTGAAACGAGAATGGGGAATGGGTGAACCCGAACGGGCGCCCCAAGCCTCAGCCGCCCCCGCGACTGTATGCGGAGAGTGGCCTTCCACTGCGCCACTGGCCCTTTGGGGTTGGGAAGGCGGAAGGTTGCAAAGACCCGCGAGCCAGGAGACCGGCCGTGCAAAGAAATTTAACCGCCGTCGGGTGTGACGGCACGGAGACGAAGATGAACGCGCTGAACCACACGTCCGCAAAAACCTCCACCGTCCTGACCTCGGTGCTGTTTGTTGCCATGCTGGGCATGACCACCCTGTTCCTGTCGGGCTTTGCACATTCGCAAACCCTGCATGACGCCGCACATGACGTGCGTCACTCCACCGGTTTCCCCTGCCACTAAGCAGATGATCAAACGAATGGTGACCAGCGCAGTGTTCGCTGGTCTTGCGGCGGGGCTGCTTGCGGCCCTTTTGCATTTCGCCTTCGTCCAGAACCTGATCCTGCTGGGGGAAGAGTATGAAACCGGTGCCATGGTGCATTTCGGCGGCCTGATAGCGCATGACCACGATGCGACGGAGCCTATGACCCACGACCATGACGCGGCAGAGCCGGCGGCACCTGATGCCGAGGCGCCCGCCGGGGCAGAGGCAGGCCACGAACATCACCACCATGCGGCAGATGAAGACGGCAGCCCGTTGCAGCGCAATGCGTTGACCGTGCTTTTCTTCGTCGTCACCTATGCCTCCTATGGGCTGATTCTGGCTGCAGGCTTTGGTCTTGCCGACTCTTTCGGCAAAACGATCGGGCTGCGCGAGGGGCTGTTGTGGGGGATTGCGGGCTTTGTCGCCTTCCAACTCGCCCCCGCGATGGGGTTGGAACCGGAACTGCCCGGCACAATGGCCGCCGATCTTGCTGCGCGGCAACTGTGGTGGTGGGGCACGGCCCTTGCCACGTTGGCTGGGCTTGCGCTGATCGGCTATGGCAAGGGTGTGCCTGCCTATGGGGCCGCCATCCTGCTGCTGGCTCTGCCCCATATCATCGGCGCGCCAGAGCTGGAGGGTTACAGCGGCGTCGCCCCACCCGAACTCGCCGCGGCCTTCGCCGCGCGTGGGCTGGGTGTCGGGCTTTTGGTCTGGGCCACCTTGGGGGCGTTGACGGGGCATCTCTGGTCCCGCTCTGCCACCGTCTGATAACCAGCCGCATCCCAACCTGATCCGCGCCGCAAGCTTGCTTTCGGCGCGGATCGTCTGTCAAATGCCCCGAAAGCGGCGAAAGGCAAGCCTGCGATGTATGACCTGACCCTGATCGGTATCGGCACCGGCAACCCCGATCACCTGACTTTGCAGGCCATCAAGGCGATCAATGCCGCCGATCTGATCCTGATTCCGCGCAAGGGCGAGGGCAAGGCCGATCTGGCCGAATTG
The DNA here is from genome assembly GCA_945957495.1 of uncultured Pseudorhodobacter sp. Taxonomy (GTDB): domain Bacteria; phylum Pseudomonadota; class Alphaproteobacteria; order Rhodobacterales; family Rhodobacteraceae; genus Cypionkella. The sequence goes on from CAMFLG010000064.1 coordinate 7,010, forward strand.
CGCCACGCCATTTGCCGCGACGTGCTGACCAATCCTGCCACCCGGATTGCCGGATTTGACCTGCCGGTGCGCGATGAAACCATCGCAGACTACCGCGCGCGGGTGGATGCCTGGCACGACGCCATCGCGGCGGTCTGGGCCGATGCCATCGCGGCGCAACCTGATGCGCGCCACGTCGCCTTGCTGGTCTGGGGCGACCCGGCCCTATATGATTCCACCCTGCGCATCGCCTCCCGCCTTACGCCCGCGCCGCAGATCAAGGTCATCCCCGGCATCACCTCGATCCACGCGCTGACCTCGGCACATGCCATCGTGCTGAACGAAATCGGCGCGCCCTATATCGTCACGACCGGGCGGCGCCTGCGCGATGAAGGTTGGCCTGCGGCGGCGGACACGGTGGTGGTGATGCTGGACGGGGAATGTTCGTTCCAGTCCCTTGACCCCAAAGGCGTGCAGATCTGGTGGGGGGCCTATGTTGGCATGCCAGAAGAGATTACCCTCGCCGGGCCGCTGGCCGAGGTGGCCGCCAAGATCGTGGCACTGCGCGCCGCCGCGCGGGAGCGCCATGGCTGGATCATGGATATCTACCTTATGCGCCGCGCGGGCTGATCCGCGCGTTTGCATCTGTCGGTGCGGGCCAGACCGTTGTAAGACCTAATTCGACCACAACGCTAGGCAGCCGAAATGATCGTTTACGGAATCTCTACCTGCGACAGCACCAAAAAAGCGATCAAGGCGCTGGAGCAGGCTGGGCATAGCCTGACCTTCCGCGACATCCGCGCCAACCCGCTGTCCACCGCAGAGATTGACCGCATCGTCACGGAATTCGGCGACCGCGCGGTGAACAAACAATCCACCACTTACCGCAGCTTTGGCGAGTTCCTGCGCGCCTCAGACCCCGAGGCGCAGATTGCCGCGCAACCGACGGTGATGAAACGTCCGGTCATCGAACAGGACGGAAAATGGTATCTAGGCTGGGACGATGATGTTCAATCCGCCCTGCTGTAATGAAAAACGGCCCCGGCAGGCGGGGCTGTTTCCCATGATGTTCCGGATGTCAAAGCAGCCGCAGGTCGCCCGCAGATTGCTTGCCATCCCGGCCCGACTGCAACTCGTAGCCGATTTTCTGGTTGTCGTTCAGACCTTTCAGCCCTGCGCGCTCGACGGCTGAAACATGGACAAACACGTCCTTGCCGCCATCATCGGGTGCAATAAAGCCATAGCCCTTCGTGCTGTTGAACCACTTCACGGTGCCTGTCGGCATGCCGTCTCTCCTATCTCAACCCTCCCGGGGCGATATTGCCACGGGTCGTGCAATCCAGGTCTTCCAGGGCCAAGGTAGGCGTTCAGAAAGTCTGTCGTCACACCCAAAATCATGCCAAACCTTTACAGAAAATCAAGTACGGAGATTCTTGTGCGCAACGCAGCCCTGACGCTTGGCCTGATCGGTGGCCTTTTGGCAATGATTGTTGGCTTTTTTGGCTATGGCTACACGGTGGTTGCCGAACAAAGTGGCGATTTGGGCAGCTGGGTGGATCAGGTCGATCACCCGATGGTCATGCGGATAGCCAGCTTTCTTGCCCCCATTCTGGCAATTGCCGGGGCGGCGATGGCGCGATCACAGAACGTGCCTGCGGGGGTGCTGATGCTGGCCGCCGCCATCGGGATCTTTGTGGCCTTCGGGTTCAATGTCTTTACCATGTTCCCGATTGCAATGTGCGGTCTTGGCGGCATCCTCGCACTGGCGGCGCGTCAACCGGACACCCACTGACGCAGCAACCTGTCGCAAGACAGGGGCCCTGCGCCTTTGCAGATCAGGGTGACAAACAGCATCATCCACAGGGCCCGCTGATCCAGAATGGCCGCATCCGAAACGTGATCAAACCACGCGCCAAGGGTTTCCGGCCCCACCATGTGGCCAAAAACATCTGTCAGGCTTTGCATCGCCACAAAGCCGATCATCCCCAGCGCCGCGAGCCGGGTGAACAGCCCGAGGATCAGCAACAGCGGCAGCAGAACCTCGGCCCAGGCCCCGGCCAGCACCACCAGATGCGCGAACTGGCCCAACTGACCCTGATCATAACCCACCGCCTCGAACTGGCGCGGAAAGATCTGCGCAAACGCCCCGATCGACAGCGAAAACGGCCCGCCATCGAATTTGGTCAGCGCGGAAGACCAGAAATACCCCGCCAGCACGCCCGCAAAGATCAGCCGGGCAAGGCTGGGCAACAGCCAATCGCCATGGTGGGAAAGCCGGTCCGCCACCCCATTCAAACCTGCAATCGCGCGTTTCATTCGCTGGCCCCCACAATCGCCTGACCCTGAATCAACAGAGACAGCAAGGCGGCCAGATCAATCCCGTCACCCGCCCCCGCCAGCGCATCCTGAAAGCCAAGCCCGGCCTGCAGCCCCGCCACAAACGCGGCACCGCCCGGTGGCAGTAACTGCGGTTCGGGATCAAATTCAGGTCGCAGGACGACCACCGTCTCGGCCCGCATCTGCGGCGCGGGGCCGGATTTCAGTGCCGCGCGCCAGATCGACAGGATCGGCCAATCCGACCGGATCACCCGCAGCGCAGGCGACAGGTGCAGGCGCAGGTCTGGCCAGCGTTGCTGCGGGATGGCCGCTATAGCAGCGGCTGACAGGGCCGTGGCGTCGGCCGAGTGATAGCTTTCGCGCAGCGCCTGTTCCAGCCGCGCCACATCGGGCAGATAGCCCAGGCTGGCGGCAGGGGCAAAGCCCTTGATGAACGACGGAAATTCCGCGCCATACAGCATCATGATCCGGCCCTGAGGCGGATGCTGACGCAGGAAAGCCAGCGCCATGGCGCGAAAGAAATCGTCCCCGACCAAGGACTTGACCGCCGGAAACGCCGCCTCCAGCACATTGCCAAGGCCAGAGGCCACATTGTTGCGATAGACCGCAAAGCGTTTCGGGGCGGGGCGACCCATCGGGTCGATCACCCCGGCGGGAATGGTGGCTTCGGGGTCCAGCAGGGCTTGGGCAAAGGCGGATTGCATCATTTCACACCTTGAAGAAGGGCTTCGGCACGGGTGGCTTCGGCGGCAAGCACGGGCCAATCCGGCACGTCATTGTCCCATTCGATCAGCGTCGGCTTTGCCCCGCCGCGGGCAATCGTTTCCGCATAAAGCGCCCAGACCGGATCGGTGACTTCGGCGCCGTGACTGTCGATCAACAGCCGGTTGCCATGATCGTCGCGGTCTTCATCATGGCCGCCAAGATGGATTTCGCCCACCAGATGCAGCGGAAAGCTGCGAATATAGGCCAAAGGGTCATAGTTCTGGTTGATGCCAGAGACGTAGACGTTGTTCACATCCAGCAACAGCCCGCAGCCGGTGCGCCGCGCCACCTCGCCCAGGAAATCCACTTCGGCAATCGAGGTTTCGGCAAAGGCGATATAGGTGGACGGGTTTTCCAGCAGCATGCGGCGGCCCAGAACCTCTTGCACCTGATCAATGTGATCCGCGACCCGCGCCAGTGTTTCCGGGTTGTAGGGCAGCGGCAGCAGATCGTTCAGGAAGGCCCCGTCATGGGTGGACCACGCCAGATGTTCGGAAAAGCTGGCCGGGTTGACCGATTGGCACAGCGCCTTCAGCCGGGCCAGATGATCGGCGTCCAGAGGGTCTTCGCCGCCAATCGACAAGCCAACCCCATGCACGGAAATCGGAAACCGCTCTGCCAGATGGCGCAGTTGCGCCAAGGGGCGGCCCCCAGCCCCCATATAGTTTTCGGCGTGAATCTCCAGCCAGCCGACCGGGGCCGGATTGGCCAGAATTTCGGCAAAGTGCTGCGGCTTGTAGCCGACGCCGGGCAGGGGGGGCAGACAGAAGGGGGGCTGATCAAGCATGGCACGCTCCGAAAAGGGTGCCCCCACCGCCATCGGGCGGAAGGGGCAGG
>CAMFLG010000065.1 GCA_945957495.1 uncultured Pseudorhodobacter sp.
GCGTTGTGGACGACCGCGATGCTGGAGGCCGGGCGGCTGACCGCGCCGCCCGCCTGCACGCGCATTGTGGTGGCGGTGGATCCGCCTGTTACTGGCCATGGCAAATCGGATGAATGCGGCATCGTGGTGGTGGGGGCGATCACCGAAGGCCCGCCGCAGAACTGGCGCGCGGTGGTGTTGGAGGATGCCACCGTCACTGGGGCCAGCCCGGACCAATGGGCGCGCGCGGCGATTGCCGCGATGCAGCGGCATGGCGCGGATCGGCTGGTGGCCGAGGTCAATCAGGGCGGCGATCTGGTCGAGGGGGTGATCCGGCAGATCGACCCGCTGGTGCCCTATCGCGCCGTGCGCGCCAGCCGCAACAAGGTGGCGCGGGCGGAACCGGTGTCGGCGCTGTATGAACAGGGCCGCGTCGCGCATCTGCGCGGGCTGGCGGGGCTGGAGGCGCAGATGTGCCAGATGACCGCGCAGGGCTTTCTGGGCAAAGGCTCTCCCGACCGGGTGGATGCGTTGGTCTGGGCGCTGACCGATCTGATTGTGGAGCCATCCGAAAAATACGTTCATCCGCAGGTGCGCACGCTTTCCTGGGGCTGAGGTGTGCGCCCTTGGCCCCGGTCGCCCCGGAGTTTTCGAAAACTCCGGACCGATTTCTTCGAAGAAATCGGGGGCAAGGCGGCCGGGTGGCGGTTTCCAGCGGCGGCGGGAGTAGCGCGCGCTGGGGTCAAGGTTCTTAAAGTTTTCTTCAATAGAACTGCTTTCAGACGACCGGAAGCGACGGCGCAAGATAGGAGCTTTGCAGCATGGTGTTTGATTTTCTGAAGCGCGCGCCGGATGTGGTTGTGCCGGAAAAGAAGGCTTCGGCGACCGGGCGCGTTGTGGCCTGGGGCAATTCGGGCCGGGTGGCGTGGAGCGCACGGGATCTGGTATCGCTGGCGCGCACCGGGTTTCAGGGCAACCCGATGGGGTTTCGCGCGGTCAAGCTGATTTCCGAAGCGGCGGCGGCCTTGCCTTTGATCTTGCAGGATAATGACCGCCGCTATGACGTGCATCCGGTGCTGGACCTGATCCGCCGTCCGAATGGCGCGCAGGGGCGGGCAGAGTTTTTCGAGGCGGTCTATGGGCATCTGCTGCTGTCGGGCAACGCCTATGTCGAGGCGGTGACGGGGCTGGCAAAGCTGCCCGGAGAGTTGCATGTGCTGCGCTCGGACCGGATGGCGGTGGTGCCGGGGGCGGATGGCTGGCCGATTGCCTATGACTACACCGTGGGCGGGCGCACGCACCGCTTTGCGATGGGCGAGGGGGTGCAGCCGATCTGTCATATCAAGACCTTTCACCCGCAAGACGACCATTACGGATTCTCGCCGTTGCAGGCGGCGGCGGTTGCGGTGGATGTTCACAGCTCTGCCAGTGCCTGGTCGAAAGCGCTGTTGGACAATGCCGCGCGGCCTTCGGGTGCGATTGTTTACAAGGGCGCGGACGGGCAGGCGCAGCTTTCCAACGATCAGTACGAGCGGCTTTTGAGCGAGATGGAAAGCCACCATCAGGGCGCGCGCAATGCAGGCCGCCCGATGCTGCTGGAAGGCGGGCTGGATTGGAAACCGATGGGATTCAGCCCTTCGGATATGGAGTTTCAAAAGACCAAAGAGGCGGCAGGGCGCGAGATTGCCACGGCCTTTGGCGTGCCGCCGATGCTGATGGGGATTCCGGGCGATGCGACCTATGCCAATTACCAAGAGGCGAACCGGGCGTTCTATCGGCTGACGGTGCTGCCGCTGGTGGCACGGGTGACGGCAGGGATTTCGCATTGGCTGTCGGTGTTTACCGGCGAGGTGGTGGAATTGCGCCCCGATCTGGATCAGATCCCGGCGCTGGCGGTGGAACGCGATCAGCAATGGGCGCGGGTGGGGTCCGCGGATTTCCTGTCACCTGCAGAAAAGCGCGCGTTGCTGGGTCTGCCGCGACTGGCGGAGGATGAATGACGCCGCCGCGCAAATCGTCCGAAGGCTCACGCTATTTGTACGAAGGTTTCGACGCCGCGGCAGCGCGGATCGAGGCGAATGAGCGTGTGGCCGAAGAGCGTTGGGCGGCGCTGGACTATCGGTTGAGCCAGATTGATGCGGTGCTGGAGCGGCTGGAAAAGCGCATCTGGGTCGGGGTTTACGGCGTGGCTGCGTTCCTTCTGGCGCAGATGGGCGAGGCTTTGATCCATGCGGCGGTCAAATGAAAGGGATGGCGATGAATTGGAAGATGCAGGGCGCGCCAGAGCGCAAGTATCAGCAGCCCGAGGCCGGGTTGACGGTGACGGATGGGACGCAGGTTGCGGGCTATGCCAGCCTGTTCGGCAAGCGCGATCAGGGCGGCGATGTGGTGCAGAAGGGTGCCTACGCCGCCAGTCTGGCCAAGCTTGCCGCCGGGGGGCGTGCGGTGAAAATGCTGTGGCAGCACGACCCGACCCAGCCGATTGGCGTGTGGGACGAGGTGCGCGAGGATGCCACCGGCCTGTGGGTCAAGGGCCGCATCCTGACCGAGGTTGAAAAGGGCCGCGAGGCGGCGGCCCTGCTGACAGCGGGGGCGATTGATGGATTGTCGATCGGCTACCGCACCGTCAAGGCGGAACGCGACGGCAAGGGCCAGCGCCACTTGCAAGAGCTGGAGCTGTGGGAAGTGTCGCTTGTGACCTTCCCGATGCTTCCCGAGGCGCGGGTTTCGGCCAAGGGCGAGGTGCCCGGGGACGAGATCTGGCAAGAGGTGGCGGCGCTGTTTGCAGCGGCCACCGAAACCCTGGCCGGGCGCAGCTAAGCCGCGGCTTTCACGACCAAACTCAAGGAAATGATGATGACCGAGACAAAGGCTCGGGCCGATGAGGGTTTGCCCTTGGCCCACCATCCGGGTGCGGAAGTGAAATCCGCAATGGCCGGATTTCTGAACGCCTTCAGTGGCTTTCAAGACGAAGTGAAACAGACGTTGCAACAACAGGAAGAGCGACTGACCATGCTGGATCGTAAAACCATGACCTATGCCCGCGCGCCGCTTTCGGCACATGCCGAACTGGAAGTGCCGCACAAAAAGGCCTTCGGGGCCTATCTGCGCACCGGCGATGATGACGGCTTGCGCGGGTTGCAGCTGGAAGGCAAGGCGATGTCTTCGGCGGTCAATGCCGATGGCGGCTATCTTTTGGACCCGCAGACGGCGGACAGCATCCGTTCGATGCTGGTCTCCACCTCGAGCCTGCGCTCGATTGCCAATGTGGTGCAAATTGATGCCACGTCCTTCGACGTGCTGATCGACCGCAGCGAGGTCGGTTCTGGCTGGGCCACCGAAGTGGCGGCGACGGCGGAAACCGCGACGCCCACCATCGAGCGCATCTCGATCAAGCTGAGCGAGTTGTCGGCGATGCCGAAGGCCAGCCAGCGCCTGCTGGATGACTCGGCATTCGACGTGGAAGGCTGGCTGGCGGGCAAGATCGCCACGCGGTTCATTCGCGCCGAGGCTGCGGCCTTTATCAACGGCGATGGGGTGGACAAGCCGAAGGGGATTTTGCTGCCCGCGAAGGTGGCGAATGCGTCCTGGGCCTGGGGCAGCCTTGGCTATATTCCCACCGGCGCCGCCTCGGACTTTGCGGCGACAAACCCGGTGGATTGCCTGATCAGCCTGGTCTACGCACTGTCGGCGGACTACCGCGCCAATGCGAGTTTCGTGATGAATTCGAAAACCGCGGGTGCTGTGCGCAAGATCAAGGATACCGAGGGCCGCTTCATGTGGTCGGACGGGCTGGCGGTGCAGGCCCCGGCGACGCTGATGGGCTATCCGGTGCTGATCGCCGAGGACATGCCCGATATCGCCGCCAATACCTATCCGATTGCCTTTGGCGATTTCAAATCCGGCTACACCATCGCCGAACGCCCCGACCTGCGCATCCTGCGCGATCCATTCTCGGCCAAGCCGAACGTGCTGTTCTACGCCTCCAAGCGTGTTGGCGGTGACGTGACCGACTTTGCCGCCATCAAGCTTTTGAAAATCGCGACGGCCTGACCCGGTGGCGCGATTGTCCGGCCCCGATCCGGGGCCGGGCCCATGGGCGCGCGCCAACATGCGCACCGTCTGGCTGCTCCCCTCCGTATGAGAGGTGCGCGGCGCGCGTCCATCAGGGATTTGGTTGGGGCAAGGACAAGGGACCATGACGATGATGTTGACCGAAATTACCCCGGTTTCCGCCGCCTCCTTGCCGGTGCAGGCATTGAAGGATCATTTGCGGCTGGGGTCCGGGTTTGGCGCGGACGGATTGCAGGATGGGCTGATCGAGGCGCATCTGCGGGCGGCGATGGCGACGATTGAAGGGCGGATCGGCAAGGTGATCTTGTCGCGGTCGTTCAGGCTGGTGCTGGAGGATTGGCGCGACAACAGCGAACAGCCCCTGCCGGTGGCGCCGGTGACGGCGCTGACCTCGGTGACGTTGATTGACGCGGCGGCGGTCAGCACGCTGGTTGCGGCGGCGCGCTATCGGCTGGTGGTGGATCAACACCGCCCCAAGCTGGCGGCGGTCGGGCTGCTGTTGCCTGCAGTTCCCAATGACGGGCGGATCGAGATTGTGTTTGTGGCCGGGTTTGGCGCGGCCTGGTCGGCGGTTCCGGCCGATCTGGCGCAGGCGGTGCTGCTGCTGGCGGCGGAATATTACGAAAACCGCTACAGCCCGGCGGGGCAGGTGGGTCTGCCCGCAGGCGTTCAGGCGCTGATCGAACGGTGGCGCACGGTGCGGGTGTTGGGTGGGGGTGCAGCATGACCTCGCCGCGCCTGACGCGCCCCCTGCTGTTGGAGGCGGTTCAGACCGTCGGTGACGGCGCGGGGGGCTTTGCGCATAGCTGGGCCAGCCTTGGCACCCTATGGGCCGAGCTGCGGGCCGGATCGGGGCGCGAGGTGGCGGGCGAGGATGTTTTGATCTCGACCACAACCTACCGCATCACGGTGCGCGCGGCCCCGTTGGGATCGCCCGCGCGGCCGAAACCCGATCAGCGGTTCCGCGATGGCAGCCGCATCTTCACCATCCTGTCGGTGGCCGAACGCGACCCCAACGCCCGCTATCTGATTTGCACCGCGCGTGAGGAGGTTCCGGCATGAGCTATCAGGCAGCGGCAGCGTTGCAGGCGGCGATTTTCGCCCGTCTGACCAGCTATCCGGCCCTGGCGGGGGTCAGCGTCATCGACGCGATGCCTTCGGGTGCGCCGCCGGGCAGCTTTGTACTGATCGGGCCGGAACTGGTTCTGGATCAATCCGACAAATCCGGTGGCGGCGCCGAGCATCGCTTTGACGTTGCGGTGATCAGCGACGAGGCCGGGTTTCTGACGGCAAAGCAGATCGCGGGCGCGGTGTCGCAGGCGCTGGTCGATGCGCATCTGACGCTGGCGGGGGCCGATCTGGTGTCGATCAGCTTCATGCGCGCCACCGCCCGGCGATTGGGCGAGGGGGCTGTGCGGCGCATCGACATGACCTTCAGGGCGCGCATCGCGCTTTGATTTGCCCAAGCCCCTTGGCGGGCGTTTCAACAGGAGATGAAAATGGCGGTACAGAACGGCAAGGATCTGTTGATCAAGGTCGATATGGTGGGCGATGGCCAGTTTGTCACGCTGGCGGGCCTGCGCGCGACGCGGATCAGCCTCAACGCGGAAACGGTGGACGTGACGTCGTTGGAAAGCGCGGGCGGCTGGCGCGAATTGCTGGCGGGCGCGGGCGTCAAGACGGCTGCGGTTTCGGGATCTGGCGTGTTCCGCGATGCCACCACCGATGCGCGCGCGCGGCAGATCTTCTTTGATGCCGAGATGCCGCGGTTCCAAGTGGTCGTGCCCAGCTTCGGCGTGATTCAGGGCATGTTCCAGATCACCTCGATCGAATACGCAGGCAGCCACAACGGCGAGGCGACGTTCGAGATGTCGTTGGCCTCGGCAGGCGCCCTCAGCTTCACGGCGCTTTGATGGCGAACCCTTATGCAGGCGAAGTGGCGATCTGGCTGGACGGTGTAAGCCATACCGCCAAGCTGACGCTGGGGGCCCTGGCCGAACTGGAAACCGCGCTGGAGGCCGGATCGCTGATTGATCTGGTCGAACGCTTTGAGACGGGGCGGTTTTCCACCCGCGACGTGCTGGCGCTGATCGTGGCGGGTCTGCGCGGCGGCGGTTGGCAGGGCACAGCGGATCAGTTGCGCTGCGTGGAAATCGGCGGCGGCCCGGTGGAGGCTGCCCGCGCGGCGGCAACGCTGCTTGCGCGCGCCTTTGCCCTGCCGGGTGAAGGATGACGGCGATTGACTGGCCCGCGCTGATGCGGGCGGGCCTGGGGATGCTGCATCTTCCGCCGGATCAGTTCTGGCGGCTGACCCCGATCGAATTGCGGCTGATGCTGGGGGTTGATCCCGGCACCCCCCCCTTGACGCGGGCGCGACTGGAAGAGTTGGCGGCGGCGTTCCCGGACAAAAGTTAGGATCACACGGATGGCGAGTGTTTCAGAGCTACAGGACCAGATCATCGCGCTGGAAACCACGTTAAGCGGCACCACCGGCATGGTTTCGGCCTTTGATGGCGAGTTGTCGCGGATGCGCGACAGCCTGACCTTCACCGGGCGCGAGGTTTCCTTGCTGTCGGGTGGTATCGGCGGCGGTCTGCGCCGGGCCTTTGACGGGCTGGTGTTTGACGGCGCAAAGCTGTCGGACAGCTTGCGTCAGGTCGCGCAGTCGATTGCCGACACCGTCTATAACATCGCCATGCGTCCGGTGCAGCAGGCCCTGGGCGGCGCGATTGCCGACGGGATCAACGGCCTTGTCGGTGGGCTGTTGCCGTTTGAAAAGGGCGGCAGCTTTTCGCAAGGCCGGGTGATGCCCTTCGCCAAGGGTGGCGTCGTGGCAAGCCCCACCCCTTTCGCCATGCGCGGCGGGCAAGGATTGATGGGCGAGGCGGGGCCAGAGGCGATCATGCCGCTGGCGCGTGGCCCCGATGGCCGTCTGGGCGTGCAGGCGGCAGGCTCTGCCAAGGCGGTCACGGTGGTGATGAACATTTCCACACCGGATGTTCAGGGCTTTCAGCGCAGCCAAAGCCAGATCGCGGCACAGGCGCAACGCATGCTGGCGCGCGGCCAGAGAAACCGGTGAGGTGAAAGATGGCGTTTCACGAAATCAGATTTCCCGCCAACATCAGCTTTGGCTCGCTGGGCGGGCCAGAGCGGTTGACCGAGATAGTCACCCTTGCCAACGGCTTTGAAGAACGCAACACCCCTTGGGCACATTCCCGCCGCCGCTATGACGCGGGCTTTGGTCTGCGTTCTTTGGCCGATGTCGATCAACTGCTGGCGTTTTTCGAGGCGCGGCGCGGCCAGTTGCACGCCTTTCGCTGGAAGGATTGGTCGGATTACAAATCCTGTGCCTCGGCAGAACGGCCATCGCCCACCGATCAGCGTATCGGCACCGGCGACGGTGTAACGCGGCGGTTTCAACTGACGAAAACCTATCTGTCGGGCGATGAAACCTACACCCGCCCCATCGCAAAGCCTGTGGCGGGCACCGTCATCGTGGCGGTCGCCACCGATCCGCAGGCCGAGGGCACGGATTTCAGCGTCGATGCCACCACTGGCACCGTCACCTTCACCGTGGCGCCCGACATCGGCACGGCAGTGACGGCGGGGTTTGAATTCGACGTGCCGGTGCGGTTTGATGCCGACCGGGTGCAAACATCGGTCGCGGCCTTCAACGCGGGCGATTTGCCGAATGTGCCGGTCATCGAGGTGCGGCTATGACGGCGCGCGATGATCTTCTGGCGCATCTGCAATCGGGCTGCACAACCCTGTGTCGGGCCTGGGCGGTACTGCGCAAGGATGGCACAACCTTTGGTTTCACCGACCATGACGCGGGCATTGCCTTTGACGGCATCGCCTTCAAGGCCAGCAGCGGCATGTCGGCCAAGGCGCTGCAGCAGGCAACCGGGCTTTCGGTGGACAATACCGAAACCATGGGCGCGCTGTCGGATGCGGCGGTGGACGAGGCCGACATTCTGGCCGGTCGCTTTGATGCCGCCGAGGTGCGGGTCTGGCTGGTGAATTGGAACGATCCGACCCAGCGGATCGAACAGTTTCGCGGTAATTTCGGCGAAATCACCCGCGCAGGCGGCGCCTTCAAGGCAGAGTTGCGCGGGCTGACCGACCGGCTGAACCAACCGCAGGGACAGGTCTTTCAACGCGCCTGTTCGGCGGTTCTGGGCGACGCTGCCTGCGGCGTTGACCTGACGTTGCCCGCCTATTCGGCCACCGGCACGGTCAGCGGATTTGATACGGACAGGCGCATTTTTGTCACCGGTCTGGGCGTTTTCACCGCCGGTTGGTTCGAACGTGGCCGGTTCAAGGTGCAATCTGGTGTGGCGAAAGACCTTGGCGGTGCGGTCAAATTCGACCGCATCATCGGCACCGACCGCGTGATCGAACTTTGGACGCAGCTTTCCCCCGGACTGGCCGTAGGGGATGCGGTATTCCTGACCGCAGGCTGTGACAAGCAGATGGAAACCTGCAAGGCCAAATTCAGCAACTTTCTGAATTATCGCGGTTTTCCGCATATCCCGGGCGAAGACTGGCTAACCTCTTACCCCGTGCGTAGCCGCGCCAATGACGGTGGGAGCCTTGGCCGATGACGCGGGGCGAACAGGTTGTCAGTCTCGCGCGCGGTTGGATCGGCACGCCCTATCTGCATCAGGCCAGCGCGAGGGGGGCGGGCACCGATTGCCTTGGCCTGCTGCGCGGTGTCTGGCGCGAGATGATCGGCTGCGAACCCGAAACCGTCCCCGCCTATACGCCCGACTGGTCAGAACCCTCGGGCCGGGAAGAGTTGCTGCGGGCGGCGCGCAACTGGCTGATTGAGAAACCCGATCAATCCGAGGCTGCGGGCGATGTGCTGCTGTTCCGGATGCGCCCCGGTTCGGTTGCCAAACACCTTGGGATTCAGGCGCAAACCGGGGTCGTGGCAAGCTTCATCCATGCCTACACCGGCCACGGCGTTGTGGAAACGCCGCTTTCCGATCCATGGCGCCGCAAGATCGTGGCGCGATTTCAGTTTCCTGAAGGAAGATAGACCATGGCAACGATCATCCTTTCTGCCGTCGGCGCAGCCTTCGGTTCGGCCTTTGGCGGATCGGTTCTTGGCCTGACCGGCGCGGTGATCGGCCGCGCGGTGGGGGCCACGCTGGGCCGCGCGCTGGATCAGAAGATCCTGGGCAACGGGTCAGAGGCGATCGACTATGGCAAGGTGGACCGCTTTCGGATCATGGGTGCCAGCGAAGGCGCCGCCTTGCCGCAGGTCTGGGGCAGGGTGCGCGTATCGGGGCAAGTGATCTGGGCCAGCCGGTTTCAGGAACATGTCGGCAGTTCCGGCAGCGGCAAGGGCTCGTCGCGCACCGTCAATCAATATTCCTACACCGTCAGCCTCGCCATCGCGCTGTGCGGCGGCACGATCTTGCGGGTCGGGCGGGTCTGGGCCGATGGCAATGAAATCGCCCCAGACAAGCTGAACCTGCGGATTTACAAGGGCGATCAGACGCAACTGCCCGACCCCAAGATCGAGGCGGTCGAAGGCGCGGGCATGGCGCCCGCCTATCGCGGCATTGCCTATGTGGTGATTGAAGACCTTGATCTTTCCGCCTATGGCAACCGCGTACCGCAGTTTTCCTTCGAGGTGGTGCGCCCGGCACAAGGCGAGGGTGCGGCGAAATCCCTGGGGCTATCTGCTGTCATTCCGGGGGTTTGCCTTATTCCAGGCACCGGGGAATACGCGCTTGCGACTACGCCCGTGCATTATTCCAAGGGCCTCGCCAAACAGCGTTCTGCCAATGTGAACACCATCACCGGCAAGACCGATTTCCTGTCTTCTCTGGAACAGCTTGTCGAAGAAATGCCCAGCTGCGGTATGGTTTCGCTGGTGGCATCGTGGTTCGCCAGCGACCTGCGCTGCGGGTCATGCGAGATCAGGCCAAAGGTTGAACAAAACACGGTTGATGGTGAAGGGATGCCGTGGCGCGTCTCGGGCGTCACCCGCACCCATGCTGATGAGATTCAGAAACTGAACGGGCGTTCGGTTTACGGCGGCACCCCCACCGATCAATCCATCGTTCAGGCGATTGCCGCCTTGAAAGCCGCCGGTCAGGAGGTGACGTTTTATCCGTTCATCCTGATGGATCAACTGCCGGGCAATACACTGCCCGACCCTTGGACAGGCGGCACCGGCCAACCCGCCCTGCCGTGGCGCGGGCGCATCACCCTGAACAGTGCGCCGGGTCAGCCCGGCTCTGCCGATACCACGGCAGCCGCCGCCGCCGAAGTGGCCGCGTTCTTTGGCGCCTGCCAGCCCTCAAACTTCAGCATCACCGGCCAGAAGGTGAACTACTTCGGCATTCAGGAATGGAGCTATCGCCGCTTTATCCTGCACTACGCGCATTTGTGTCTGGCGGCAGGGGGCGTTGCCGCATTCTGCATCGGCAGCGAGATGCGCGCGCTGACGCAGGTGCGTGGCGCCGCAAACAGCTTTCCCACCGTGCAGGCGCTGCGGGTGCTGGCGGCAGAGGTCAAGGCCATCCTCGGGCCGCAAACCAAGATTACCTATGCCGCCGACTGGTCCGAATACTTCGGCTATCATGTTGGCAATGATACGTTCTTTCACCTTGATCCCCTCTGGGCCGACCCCGCCATCGACTTCATCGGTATCGACAATTACATGCCGGTGTCGGATTGGCGCGATGGCCCTTCCCATGCCGATGCCGCCTGGGGCGACCCGCATGATCCGCGCTATCTGATGGCCAATATCGCCGGGGGCGAGGGGTTCGATTGGTTCTACCCCGATGTGACAGCCGCGGCGCAGCAGGCGCGCCAGCCGATTCAGGATAGCGCCTATGGCG
>CAMFLG010000066.1 GCA_945957495.1 uncultured Pseudorhodobacter sp.
CCCGCACCAACATCATCGAGATTGACGAGGCTGCCAAATACAGCTGGATCAAGGCGCCGCGCTGGAAAGGCAATGCGATGGAGGTGGGGCCACTGGCGCGCTATGTCGTGGGCTATGCCTCGGGCCACGAGGATATCAAAAATCAGGTCGATGGCCTGCTGCGTACCATGAACCTGCCGCTGGATGCGGTGTTTTCAACGCTTGGCCGCACCGCCGCGCGGGCGCTGGAATCGGAATACTGCGGCCGGTTGCAGAAACATTTCTTCGACAAGCTGATGATCAACATCAAGAACGGCGACCAATCCACCGCCAATGTCGAAAAATGGGATCCTTCGACATGGCCGAAAGAGGCCAAGGGCGTCGGCATGACCGAGGCGCCGCGCGGGGCGCTTGGCCACTGGGTCAAGATCAAGGATGGCCGCATCGAGAATTATCAATGCGTCGTCCCCACCACCTGGAACGGCAGCCCGCGCGATACGGCGGGCAACATCGGCGCCTTTGAGGCCGCGCTGATGAACACCAAGATGGAACGCCCGGAAGAACCGGTTGAGATTCTGCGCACCCTGCACAGCTTTGATCCCTGTCTGGCCTGTTCCACCCATGTGATGTCACCCGACGGGTCGGAACTGACCCGCGTCAAAGTCCGCTGAGGGAGGGGATGCGATGAAAAAACTGACACTGACCGCAGGTCTGATCCTGCTGGCCGGCCCGGCGCTGGCGCATCCCGGCCATGGTTTCGGCTTTGAGGCAGGCGTGCTGCACCCGTTGACCGGGCCGGACCATCTGCTGGCAATGCTGGGCGTTGGCCTATGGTCGGGCTTTGCCCTGCCGCAGAAGTTCTGGGCGGGGGCCGCCACCTTCATGGCGGCCATGACGGCGGGTGCGGCGCTGGCGTGGTTCGGCGCGGCGCTGCCGGGGGTGGAACTGATGATCCTCGCCTCTGTGGTGGCCTTTGGCCTGCTGGTCGCCGTGGCGCGGCGCGGCCAATCGGCAACCGTCACGGGCCTGTCGCTGGCGATGATCGCGGTGTTTGCCGCAGCCCACGGCTATGCCCATGCCGTTGAAGCCTCGGGCGCGGTGGCGCTGTATCTGGTGGGTTTCCTGATCTCGACCGCCGCCTTGCATCTGGCGGGGATCGGCATCGCACGGCAGGTGGCGCGGCTGCCACTGGCGCAGGGGCTGATCGGTGCAGGGATTGCGGGCGCGGGCCTTCTGATGATGGTGGGATAGGCCATGACCGATCTCCCCGCCCCCAACCTTGCCACGCCCGACGCCGATGCCTCGGATCTGAAATCTGCGCGGCGGCAAACCTCGGTCTATGTTTACGAGGCACCGGTGCGGATATGGCACTGGACCAACGCGCTGGCCATCGTCGTACTGATCGTGACCGGCTATTTCATCGGCTCGCCCCCCCCGACGATGGGCGCGGGCGAGGCCTATAACCAGTTCTATTTCGGCTACATCCGATTCACCCATTTCGCCGCCGGGATGATCCTGACGGTGGGGTTCTTCGGGCGGATCTACTGGGCGTTTGTCGGCAACCACCACGCCCGGCAACTGTTCTATGTGCCGGTCTGGCGCGCGAGTTACTGGCGCGAGGTCTGGACCGAAGTGCGCTGGTATCTGTTTCTGGAAAAGGCACCAAAGAAATACATCGGCCATAATCCCTTGGCGCAACTGGCGATGTTCTGCTTCATGACGCTGGGGCTCAGCTTCATGATCCTGACCGGCATGGCGCTTTATGCCGAAGGTGCGGGCGAAGGATCGTTCTTTGATCTGGCCTTTGGCTGGGTGCGCTATCTGGTTGGCCCAAGCCAGACGTTGCACACCATCCACCATCTGGGCATGTGGTGGATCGTGATTTTCATGATCGTCCACATCTACGTCGCCATCCGCGAAGACATCATGAGCCGCCAATCCATCGTTTCAACGATGATTTCGGGGCACCGCACCTTCAAGGATGATGACCCGAATTAATCTGGGTCAGACGGCAAGACCAAGGGCGGGCCAAAGGCTCGCCCATTTCATTTGGTCACGCCCTTACCGTTGCGGTGAGATTTTGGAAACTAATCTTCCATTTTTGCAGAGCGCGAAAGTCCGATAAACTGCACATAATGCCACAAAATCATGGCATTGCCAAAAAGTCGGGCAGTTTGCGAAAACCTGCATTCCCGGCATGGTGAAAAGCTTATTGTCAGTTTCAAGGCCGATTGCAAAGCGGCCAGCCAGACTTTGGGGGGATGATGGCAAACATTCTGATCTTGGGCATCGGCAACGTGCTGTGGGCGGATGAGGGCTTTGGCGTCCGCTGCGTCGAAACCCTTGCCGACCGCTATGCCTTCCCTGCGAACGTGCGGCTCTTGGATGGCGGCACGCAGGGGCTGTACCTGTTGCCCTTCATGGAAGAGGCCGATGCGCTGATCGTGTTCGATGCGGTGGATTACGGCCTGCCGCCCGGCACTCTGAAACGGGTGGAAAATGACGGGGTGCCCGCCTTCATGGGTGCCAAGAAGATGAGCCTGCATCAGACCGGGTTTCAGGACGTGATCGCCACTGCGCAACTGATGGGCTATTGCCCGGCGCAGATGCTGCTGATCGGCTGCCAACCGGTCGAGTTGGAGGACTACGGCGGCGGCCTGCGCCCTGCCGTGGCCGCGCAGATTGACCCCGCAATTGCCGTGGCCTTGGAAAAGCTGGCCGAATGGGGCATCCAGCCCCGCCCCGGCCGTACCCTGTGCGATGGGTTGGCCGACAGCTCGATCCGCCGCGACGCCTACGAACAGGGCCGCCCGTCCGAAGTGGACGCCTGCCGCATCGGCGACGCGCGTTTTCTGCCGGAGGGCGTGTGATGTGCGTGGGCGTTCCGATGCGGCTTTTGTCAGTCGATGGCCTCGCAGGCCGGGCCGAAGGGCCAGAGGGCATCGAGTTGATCGACCTCAGCCTGTGCGCCGAGGCGGTGGCCGGTGACTGGGTGCTGAACTTTCTGGGGGCCGCCCGCGCGGTGATTGACGCGAATGAGGCCGCCCAGATCACTGCCGCCCTTGGCGGCTTGCGCGCCCTGATGCAGGGCGGCGATCTGGGCGATGCCTTTGCCGATCTGGAGGCGCGCAGCCCCAGCCTTCCCCCCCACCTTCAGGCCGCGTTGGACGCGGGCCTTGCGCAAGGCTAGATCATGCACGACCATTTCCACGACCACGCCCCCGCCACCCCTGCTGGCAAAGCCGCCCCGCATCCGCTGCTGACCCGGCTGGAGGTTGAATTCGGCTGGCCGCGCCTGCGCAGCCTGTCCGATGTGGCCGAATTCACCACCCGCCCCGGCGCGCATTGCCTGTTCATTCCGGGCGATCCCGCGCGCAATCTGGAAACCGCCGATGCCGCCGTGATCTTGCCGGAACTGCGCATGGTGTTTCAGCATGCCTTTGACTGTGCGCTGGTCGATGACGCCATCGAGGCCAATTTGCGCGAAACCCACAAGGCGCTGAAAACCCCCGGCTATCTGTTCTTTCATCAAGGCCGCTATCTGGGCGCGGTCGAGAAAGTCCGCGACTGGGACGATTACCTGACCCGCATCACCCATATCCTTGGCCTAGCTGCCGCCTGAGGAGGACATCATGGCGAACTTTCACCTGCCCCCGATTGGCTTTGGCCCCGGCTCGCAACCCGATGAGGATGGCACGCTGGAATATATGGCGCTGCCTTCGGGCATGCGCACCTATAGCCCGCACCTGCCCAATGTGGCCGACCTGACCTCGGTTGCGCCCGCCTTGGCGACGCTGGCCGATGTGGCCGCCGCCTGCGATATGTGCGCGCGCAGTGGCCAGACCGCCGATTTTGACCTTTCAAGGCTGGAAAAAGCCTCACGCGCGCTGATTGCCGAAACCTTGGGCCAAGGCGAGGTGTCGATGCGGCTGCGCGGCAAACCTGCGCTGATGGTGCAGGAATCGGTGTTTGCGGGCGTCTGGCTGCTGGCAGGCGCAGGCGTTGACCGGATCGAGGTGGCCCCGGTGCCGGGTCAGTCGATTTCCCGCGCCTTCACCGCCGCCAAACCCGCCCGCCGCACGCTGGTGCCGCGCGGGCCGGGCGTGGTGAATGCGCCGCCGATTCTGGCCGAACTGTTGGACAAATCCGCCAGCCACATCGCGGGCGATCTGCCGCATGTCGTCAACCTGACCCTATTGCCCCACACCGAAGAAGATCTGGCGTGGCTGGCCGAGGCGCTTGGCGAAGGGGCCGTGACCATCCTGTCGCGCGGCTATGGCAACTGCCGCATCACCGCGACGGCAATCGCGCCGATCTGGCGCGTGCAATTCTACAACAGCCAAGACAACCTGATCCTCGACACGTTCGAAATCACCGCCATGCCAGAGGTCGCGCTTGCCGCCAAAGAAGACCTGGAAGACAGCGGCGCGCGCATTCTGGAAGTGTTGGAGGCGATCCGATGAGCGGCTTTGAAGGCTCTTATCTGGGTGCCAATGACCGCATCAGCGCGGCGGCGGTGATGGAATGCAAGATCTGCTGGACGCCCTATGATCCGGCCGAGGGCGATGACTACCGGCAGGTTCTGCCCGGCACCCCGTTTGCCGACCTGCCCGAAGATTGGCACTGCCCCGGCTGCGGCGCGCCCAAGGCGCAGTTCATGGTTCTGTCCGATCCCGGCAGCGCCGAGGCTGCCATGGCCGCCGATATCGCCCATCGCACCGCGCTGCTGGAGGCTGATTTCCGCGAAATCTGGAATTCCAAGATGAAGGATGTTCCCATCGTCAACGCCGCCCTGCATGTGCAGGCCGTGGGGTTTCGCGGCTGGGAAGGGCGGCTTCTGGGGGTGCTGATCTCGCCCTGGTTCCTCAATCTGGTGATCTTACCTGCGGCGGATGAGGATTGGTCCACCCTGCAGCCCGGCGCGAAAGAGGTGATCGGCTTTCCCTCTGGCGATTACGAATTCATCCACAACACGCGGGAAATGGTGGGCGGCTACAAGGCCTGCTCGCTGTTCTCGCCCATGGCCGATTTCACCAGCCAGTTGCAGGCGGTCGAGGTGGCCCGCGCCATCATGGCCGCCCTGTTCGAGGCCGAACACCGCGACCACACCGACCGCGCGGCAGATATTCGCGCCCAACGGCAAGCAGAGTTGGACGCGGTTGCCGCAGCCGAAGAATCGGCGCAAGAAGGAAGTCTGGGCGACGCGCCCCTGCCCAGCCGTCGCGCCCTGATCACCGCAGGAATGTCCGAGGCCTGAATGCAAAGCGCATTGGTCATCACGCAGTCGAACGGGGGCTGGCAGTTCCGCCCGGCACCGGATTTGCCGGTGGCCCGCCTGCTGATCGGCAAGCCGGTGGAAGAGGCGGCACAACTGTTGCCGCGCCTGTTCAACCTGTGCAGCGGCGCGCAGGGCATGGCGTTACGTCTGGCCTTGGGCCTGCCCGCGCCCGATGCCGCGACCCTGCGGCGTGAGATTTTGCGCGACCATCTGCTGAAACTCTGCGTGGTTTGGCCCGGGCTGCTGGGCCTGCCCGCCACACCCCTGCCGCCCGATTGGACCGATCCGGCGCCGCTTTGCCACCTGATCTGGGGCGGGGCTGATCCTGCGGATTTCGACGGCTGGCTTGGGTCCGGTCAGGGCGTTTCGGCCGTTGTGCGGGCCATCGCCCGAGCCTTTGCGCCGGGCGAGGCTGTGGCCACCCTGCCCCTTGTCAGGGCCGAAACCGCCTTGAACGACGCAGCACTGGAAAACTCGGTCGCCGCCCGGCGGGCGCAGGCCCCCGCGATGCGCGCGATCGAGATACGCCATGGCCGCGGCCCGTTCTGGCGCGCTGCGGGGCTGATCCATGACATCGCCGCGCTATTGCACGGCACCCCGCAGGTCAAGATGCACGGGACCACCGCCATCGTTCCCGCCGCGCGCGGTGCCTATGCCGTGCAGGCCCGCGCCAGGAATGGCCAAGTCACCGCCTTTGCCCGCCGCACCCCCACCGACCATCTTTGCGCCAAGGGGGGCGTGCTGCAGCAGTCGCTGAACAGCCTGCCCGCCGCCAAAACCCATCTGCTGCCGCTTTTGGTCGATATCCTCGCGCCTTGCGTGCCCGTCCGCTTGCCCGAGGTGCAGCATGCATGAAATGTCGCTTTGCGAAGGCATCCGCGAGATCATTCTGGATCAGGCCCGCACCCATAATTTTGCCCGCGTCACCGTCTTGCGCGTGGAAATCGGCAAATTCGCCGGCGTCGAAAAACCTGCGCTGGCCTTTGCCTTTGATGTGGTGATGCAGGGCAGCCCCGCCGAAGGCGCGCGGCTGGAAATGATCGACCTGCCCGGACAGGCGCTGTGCTATGACTGCGGCAAGTCGGTTGAAATCGACGACCGCTTTGCGCTTTGCCCGTTATGTGGGTCTGCCAAGCTGATGCCACAGGGTGGGGATGAGATGCGGATCAAGGATATGGAGGTGATCTGATGTGTACAGTTTGCGGCTGCGGCGACACGGCGGTTTTTGACGGCAAACGCCGCGAAGAGCTTTTGCCCTTTGGCCATGTGCTGGCCCGCGCCCCGGCGAAACATTCCAACGGGCATTCGCACGATCACGGACACGACCATTTCCATGACCACAGCCATTCCCACCCGCACGACCACACCCACCATTACGGGCTGGGCGCGGCAGGCGTCTCGGTTCCCGGCCTGTCGCAGGCGCGGCTGATCGAGGTGGAAACCTCGATCCTTGCCAAGAACGACGGCCTTGCCACCGCCAACCGCCGGGTTCTGACCGCGCTAGGCGCGCTGGCGGTCAACCTTGTCTCATCCCCCGGTTCGGGCAAGACCACCCTGCTGTGCAAGACCATAGAAATGCTGGGTGACGCGCCGCTTGCGGTGATCGAGGGCGATCAGCAAACCTCCAACGATGCCGACCGCATCCGTGCCACCGGCGCGCGCGCAGTGCAGGTCAACACCGGCAAGGGCTGTCATCTGGATGCGCAGATGGTCGGCCACGCGATGGACGATCTGAAACTGCCGCCCCACGCCTATTTGTTCATCGAAAACGTCGGCAACCTTGTCTGCCCCGCCGCCTTTGATCTGGGTGAAGATGCGAAAATCGCCATCCTTTCGGTGACAGAGGGCGAGGATAAGCCACTGAAATATCCCGATATGTTCACCGCAGCCAAGCTGGCCATCCTCAACAAGATCGACCTTGCCCCCCATTGCGACGCCGATCTGGACGCCTATGAGGCCAACCTGCGCCGGGTGAACCCGACCATCGAGATTCTGCGCGTCTCGGCCCGCACCGGCGAAGGCATGGCTGCGTGGATCGGCTGGCTGCGCGCCCAT
Source organism: uncultured Pseudorhodobacter sp. (assembly GCA_945957495.1). GTDB lineage: Bacteria > Pseudomonadota > Alphaproteobacteria > Rhodobacterales > Rhodobacteraceae > Cypionkella. Next base: position 7,313 of record CAMFLG010000066.1, read on the forward strand.
CTTGCCGCAAAGGCCTGAACCGATGCCCTCGCCCATCCGCGCCACCGTCCTGCTGGTTGATGACGAGCCGCATTCGCTGTCGGCCATGAAAATGGCGCTGGAGGATGAGTTTGACATCCACTCTGCCGCCGATGCCGAGGCCGCGCTGGCGGTGTTGGACCGGGAATGGGTGCAGGTGATCCTGTGCGATCAGCGGATGCCCGGGCGCACCGGTGTCGAATTTCTGACCGAGGTGCGCGAACGCTGGCCCGATGTGATCCGCATCATCATCACCGGCTACACCGACGCCAATTCGATGATGGCCGCGATCAATGATGCCGGTATTCACCAATTCCTGACCAAGCCCTGGCATCCCGATCAACTGCTGGTCGCCTGTCGCAATGCCGCCCGCCTGTTCAGCCTTGCCCGCGACAACGAACGCATGGCGCTGGAGATGCGCTTTCTGACGTCAACTGCAGAAACCCGACTGGAAAAGCGCCGCCGCGCCCTGCGCGATGGCATGGGGTTTGAAACCATCCTGCGCGGCGTCACCTCGCCGATGAACGCGGTGGTGCATCATGCCCGCGCCTATGCCAGCTTTGACGTGCCGATCCTGCTGACCGGCGAACCCGGCACCGGCAAGGCGCAACTGGCGCGCGCGATCCACTATGCCTCGCTGCGGTCAGACCGCCCGTTTCACGAGGTCAACCTGACCGGCCTGCCGGATGATCTGGCGCTGATTGAACTCTTTGGCGCCAAGCGTGGCGTGCTGCCGGGCGGATCGAACAAGATCGGCCTGATGCAGCGGGCCGACCGGGGCACGCTGTTTCTGAACGGCATCGACAGCCTGTCGCCCACGGTGCAGATGGCCCTGCTGCGGGTGCTGACCGAGGGCGGCTTTACCCCCGTCGGCGGACATGAGGTGTTAACCTCGAACCTGCGCCTGATCGCAGGCGCGCACCGCGATCTGGCCAATCTGGTGGCCGAAGGCCAATTCCGCGCCGACCTTTACTTTGCCCTGTCCACCACCGAACTTGTGGTCCCCCCCCTGCGCGGCCGCCCCGGCGACATTGCCCTGCTGGCACAGCACCTTTTGGTCGAGGCTTCGGCCAGCCACGGCAAACCCGTCCACGGTTTCGATCAGGCGGCGCTGAGCTTTCTGGAAGGCTATGACTGGCCCGGCAACCTGCGGGAATTGTCGAACGAGGTCATTCGCATGCTGATCCGGGCGCAAGACCCGATCCTTGGCGCCGATCTGATCTCGCGCCCCATCCTGCAGGCCCCGCCGGGGGAAGGTGGCGCAGACCGCTCTGCCCAGGGCGCGTTGACCGGTGAAGGCAGCCTGAAGGACCGGGTGGAAATGGTGGAAATGCGCATCCTGCGCGAAACCCTGACGCGGCACCGCTGGAACAAAAGCCGGGCTGCGGCAGAACTGGGCCTGTCGCGGGTGGGTCTGCGGGCCAAGCTGGATCGCTACGGCGTGCAGCGCCCCGGTCAGACCATGGCGGATGAAGAGGAGGACGACTGATGTGCCTGGGGATTCCCGGCCAGATACTGGCCATCACCGATGCGGCCCGCCTGATGGCGATGGCCGAAGTGTCGGGCGTGCGGCGCGAGGTGAACGTCGCCTGCATCGCCTCTGGCCCGCTGGAGGATCTGATCGGTCAGTGGACGCTGATCCATGTCGGCTTCGCCATGAGCCTGATTGACGCCGACGAGGCCGCCAAAACTCTGGAAGCATTGCGCGATCTGGGCGAGGCGCAAGAGGCGCTGGACGCCATGGCCGAAAGCCAGTTGGCACTGGAGGCGGGCCGATGAAATACGCATCAGAATTCCGCGACCCCAGCCTTGCCCGCGGCCTGCTGGCCGCCATCGTCGATCAGGCCGACAAGATCGGCGCCACCAAGGCAAAGCCCGTGCATATCATGGAGATTTGCGGCGGCCACACCCATTCGATCTTTCGCTATGGGTTGGACAAGCTGATCCATCCCGGCGTCGAATTCATCCATGGCCCCGGTTGCCCGGTCTGCGTGCTGCCGATGGCGCGGGTGGATGAGGCGGTGCAACTGGCCGAACGCCCTGAAGTGATCTTCACCACCTTTGGCGACGCGATGCGCGTGCCCGGCCACCGCAAATCGCTGCTGCAGGCGAAAGCCGCCGGCGCGGATGTGCGCATGGTCTATTCGCCCTTGGACGCGCTTGAACTCGCCCGCCGCAATCCGGGGCGCGAGGTGGTGTTCTTCGGTCTGGGGTTTGAAACTACCACGCCCTCGACGGCGCTGTCGATCCAGCAAGCGGCGCGCGAGGAGCTGACGAATTTCAGCGTGTTCTGCAACCACATCACCGTGCCTGAACCGATCAAGGCGCTGCTGGATGATCCGTTCATGGTGCTGGACGGCTTTATCGGCCCCGGTCATGTCAGTATGGTGATCGGGGTGCATCCCTATGATTTCATTGCGCGCGACTATGGCAAACCGATCGTTGTCGCAGGGTTTGAACCCACCGACCTTTTGCAATCGGTGCTGATGGTGCTGACCCAGATCGCCGAAGGCCGCGCCGTGGTGGAAAACCAATATGCCCGCGTTGTGCCCGAACATGGCAACCCGGTCAGCCTTGCCGCCGTCGAAGATGTTTACGAACGCCGCCCCAGTTTTGAATGGCGCGGCCTGGGTGAGATTGATGCAAGCGGTCTGCGCATCCGCGCCCGCTATCGCAGCTTTGACGCAGAAGAGAAGTTCGGCATCGGCTATGGTGCAGGCCCCCGCGATGTGCCCGAGGTGGAAGGCTGCGCCTGTGGTGCGGTGATGACCGGCCGCATCAAGCCCACCGCCTGCCCGCAATTCGGGCGGGGCTGCACGCCGGAAATGCCCTTGGGCGCATTGATGGTGTCATCCGAAGGCGCCTGTGCCGCCTATTGGCAATATGGCGGTGCGCGTGGGGTGGCGGCGGAGTAGGCAGGTTATGCGCAAGAAAGGGGGCTGTCTGCCCCGTCGCCCTGCGGGCTCACCCCCGAGGATATTTGACCCAATGTGAAAGACAAAGAAATGGCGCTGCGCGATACTCATGTGACCTTGGCCCATGGCGGCGGTGGCCGGGCGATGCGCGACCTGATTGACGAGGTGTTCACGGCGGTCTTTCAACCGCCGGGCAGTGAAGATCAGGCGCGGCTGATGCATGCGGCCTTGCAGGAACCCGGCGCGCAGCTGGCCTTTACCACCGACAGCTTTGTGGTGACTCCGGTAGAGTTTCCGGGCGGCGACATCGGCAAGATTGCCGTTTGCGGCACGGTGAACGATCTGGTTGTGGGCGGTGCGCGCCCGCTGTGGCTGTCTGCCGCCTTCATCATCGAAGAAGGTTGCGAGATTGCCCTGCTGCGCCGCATCGTGGCCTCGATGGCGGCAGAGGCGGCACGGGCCGAGGTGCGCATCGTGACCGGCGATACCAAGGTGGTCGGGCGCGGATCGGCGGACAAGGTCTTTGTCACCACCGCCGGGGTCGGGGTTATTCCGCCCGGCAGGCATCTGGGTGCCGACCGCATCCAGC
>CAMFLG010000067.1 GCA_945957495.1 uncultured Pseudorhodobacter sp.
TGCCAGCCCACACGAAATCGTGAAATGCCGCTGTATTGGCCGAAAAGGCAAGACCACGGCCCGCCAGAGACAGGCAGGGTCAGAACAAAGGAAAGAACAATGTCGAAACCGATGACCAAGACGCAGCTTGTGGCCGCAATTGCCGACGCCATGGGTTCGGACAAGAAGACCGCCTCGGCCGCTTTGGATGCCGTTGCGGCCGTTGTGGCGCGCGAAGTTGCTGCAGGTGGCGCCGTCACGCTGCCGGGTCTGGGCAAGATGGCTTGCCGCGAGCGCCCCGAGCGTCAGGTTCGCAACCCCGCCACTGGCGAAAGCGTGACCAAAGCTGCCGACAAGCAAGTGCGCTTTGCCATCGCCAAGGCGCTGAAAGATTCTGTGAACGCCTGATCGGATGAGGCTTGCCGCAAGACCGCAGGTTTGAAAGGGTTGCCCTGCAGGGGCAGCCCTTTTTTATTCGCAAGGATACTCACATGGCCGCGATCACCGGCATTGGCGGTTTCTTCTTTCGCGCGCGCGACCCTGATGCGCTGGCGGTTTGGTACAGCGCGCATTTCGAGATCCCCGTAGGTGGTGCGCCCTGGGAGCAAAGCGCGGGGCCAACGGTGTTCGCGCCCTTCCGGCAAGACAGCGACTATTTTCCGGCCGAAAAGGGCTGGATGCTGAACCTGCGCTGCGATGATCTTGCCGCGGCAATCGCCAATCTGGCCGCCGCCGGCATCGCGGTAGAGACGCGGGCGGAATGGGATGGCGAATGGGGCAAATTCGCACGGCTGCACGATCCCGAAGGCAATCCGATCGAGCTTTGGCAGCCGCCCGCGTAACGGCTTGGCCTGCAGAAGCCCGTCTTGGAATGACGTTCGGCGGCAGGCCCTGCCTTGCAAATGTGCTGCATCTTGGGCACCAAATCAAAAAAAGCGGCTCTATTATGGCGGAAGATGCCAGCCTAGCTTTGACGAGTATTCCTGATTGCGCCGCCATCTCTGCAAGCGACAGCGCGGTGTAACGAGGTTGACAGCGCAATCAGGCCTTTGCCGTCAGGCCGCCTTTGCCCGCTGTGCCGCGTCGGCGGCCAGAACGCGCAACCGTGCCGGACGTGCCATGCACCGCGCCACCCAGTCGCGGATCAACGGGTCATTCGGGACAGAATCCTCGAACAACGCATAGGGCGTATGGATCAGCAGATCGGCGGCAGAGAAGGTGTCGCCCAACAGATACGGTCCCTTCGCCAGCGCAGCGTGAAGGCGCGCCGCCGCTTCGACATGACTGCGAAAGGTTTTCGGGATGTAGGGATGGTCCACACCCGCCGCCTCAAGTAGCAAAACAGGCTCGAACACACCCTGATACCACGAAAGCCAGGTGATGTAGCTGCCCCAGCCGGGCGAGCCCACGGCAGGCGCAAGGCCCGCCTCGGGGAACAGCGTCGTCAGATAAAGCATGATCGCGCCGCGCTCTGTGAGGACGTGGCCGTCATGCACAAGGCAGGGCACCTTGCCTTCGGGATGCGGGTTGCTGGGGTCAATGGCGCCGCTGCCATCCATGCGAGGGATATCCACCAGTCGGACAGTGACTTTGTCAGCAATGCCCATCTCTTCGATAAGGGTTATGATGGCCGAGGACCGGGATTCTGGAGAGTGGTAGATGGTCAGCATTTTGTGTTCCTTGTGCTTTTCGATGCCCCGGTTATGCTGCAACACTCCTGCCAGAAACCGTCAGTAGCAAAATGGCCAAGTCTGATCGTCTGTTCCGCCTTTTGACCGCGCTGCGGATGTTGCCGCAGCCGGTCACAGCCGCGCGTCTGGCCGAGGAAACCGGTGTGTCCGAACGTACGCTTTACCGCGACATTGATTCGCTGCGCGCGGGCGGCGCGTTGATCGACGGCGCGGCGGGGGTCGGCTACACCCTGACCGAAGATCCCGCCTTGCCGCCGCAGATGTTCACAAGGCTGGAGGTAGAGGCGCTGGTGCTGGGCTTGGCAGAGGTGCGGATGGCGGGCGATCCGGCGCTGGCTCGCGCGGCGCAGGCAGCCATGGCCAAGATCGCCGCGACCCTGCCCGAACGGGTACAGCGGCATGCCATCCACGCGGTCAGCCAGACTTACCGATATGAAAAGCGCCCGGTTGTCCCCGCGCATATGGACATGATCCGCGAGGCTTGCTGGGACGAACGCATGCTCGACATCACCTATGCCGACAACAATGGCGATGTCACGCGGCGGCGGATCTGGCCCTTGTCGGTGGTTTTTCTGGACAGGACGCTGATGCTTTTGGCGTGGTGTAGCCTGCGGCAGGGGTTCCGCCGCTTTCACCTTCACCGCATGTCAGAGGTAACGGCGGCAGAGGCGCATTTTCGCCCCCGCCGCGTGCCCTTGTTGCGCGAATTTCTGGCCCAGATGCGGGACAATCCGCGCTTATAGAGCCGAAAATCCTTCGTCCAGCGAGGCAAGGATTACCTGCACATCGCCAGAGGTCAGAACCAGCGGCGGCGACAGGATGATGTTCGGGCCAGAGACGCGCACCATCGTGCCCGCCTTGTAGGCCACCGATTGCACTGTGGCCGGGGCGGCCTTGTCGGCGGGCTTCTTGCTGGCGCGGTCGGAAACCATCTCCAGCGCCAGCATAAGGCCATAGCCCCCGCGCACATCGCCGATCGCTTCGTGCCTGGTTTGCAGCGCCTGCAGCCCCGCAAACAACTCTGCCCCGCGCGCCGCGGCGTTGTCCTTGACGTTCAAACGCTGGGTTTCGGCAAGGCAGGCCAGCGCCGCCGCCGCGCCCACCGGATGACCCGAATAGGTATAGCCATGCCCGATAGCGGCGCGGCCTGTGGTGTCATTCTCGAACACCTCTGCCACGCCTTCGCCAATCATCACCGCGCCAAACGGGAAATAGGCATTGGTGATCGCCTTTGCGGTGCAGGTGAAATCAGGCCTTACCCCCCACAACCGGCTGCCCGTCCATGCCCCGGTGCGGCCAAAGGCGGTGATCACCTCATCCGCGATCAAAAGGATACCGTTCTTGCGGCACAGCGCCTCTACCCCCGGCATGAAGGACGGGTGCGGCGGGATCACGCCGCCTGCGCCCAGAATCGGTTCCATGATGAAGGCGGCAATCGTGGCCGCCCCCTGGAAGGCGATTTCATCCTCCAGCGCCTGCAGGCACAGTTGCGCCAGCTTTGCCGGATCAGATTCGTTAAAGGGGTTGCGATAGGGGAAGGGGGCGGGAATGTGATAGCAGCCGGGCAACAAGGGTTCGTACTGTGTGCGGAAGTTCGCGTTCCCGTTGACCGAGGCGCCCCCCATATGCGTGCCATGGTAGCCCTTCTTCAGGCTAAGGAATTTCACCCGTCCCGGTTCGCCCTTGATCTTGTGATACTGCCGCGACAGGCGCAGCGCGGTCTCCACCGAATCCGATCCGCCCGAGGTATAAAAGGCTCTGACAAGGCCGTCCGGCTCAAAAAACTTGCGCAGCTCTTCCGACAATTCGATGACGCAATCGTTCGAGGTGCCCCGGAAGGTCGAGTAATAGGGCAGTCGGTCCAGTTGCGCCGCGATGGCATTCTTGATCGGTTGGCAGGAATAGCCAAGGTTCACGTTCCACAGCCCGCCGACCGCATCCACCACCTCATGCCCATCGACATCGGTGATCCGCACGCCGTGCCCGCCGGTGATGATGGCAGGCGGGTTCTTCAGACTGTCAGAGGGGGCAGTCATTGGATGCCACAGGCTGCGGGCATTGTTGGCTTTCAGGAAGTTGGCGTCTTTCATTGGGGGAATCCTTGGTTTCAGGCGGCTTTGTGCCAGATGGCGGCGATGGCAGGTGGCGGGCTGCCACCCCAGAGCGAGGTGATTTCTTGGGCGGCGCGGATCAGCACGGGGCGGATTGCCGACCGCTGGCTGTCGTTCATGCGGGAAGAGACGGCGGCGACCGAAAGAGCCCCGATACAATGACCGAACGTGTCGAACAGCGGTGCCGCAATGGAATGCACATCCGCCTCATACCCGCCCCGGCTTTCGGCCCAGCCCTGGCTGCGAATCGTCTCTAACCTTGCGGAAATGACCAGCGGATCCGTCTCTGTGAGACGGGTCAGTTTCTGCAGCGGTTGCGACAGCACCAGCCGCTGCAGCGACTCTGGCTGAAAGGCCAGGGTTGCCAGACCGGAAGATGTGGCGTGAAAGGGGAAACTCTCTGTATCCTCCAACATGACCCGGGTGGAATGCGTGGCGGAGTAGGCATGCGCCAGGGGTCGCAGATGCTGCCCCATCATCAGGCTCAGATGCGCCGTCTCGCCGGTTGCATTCGCCAGAGTTTGCAGGATCGGCATGGCGGCCTCTTGCGTGGGAACCTGCGCCTCGCGCAGCGCAGCCAGACGCAGTACGGCGGGGCCAAGCCGGTATTCCCGCGCCGGACCAACCTGCTCAACTAGGCCAAAATCGCACAGCGACGTGGCAAGGCGATAGCAGGTCGCCTTGTTCAGGCCGGCCTGCCGCGCCAGATCCGACAGCCCGATCAGCGGTTGCGCCCGCGTGAACAGATCCAGCAGCTCCAGTGCCTTAAGTACAGTGCCCATCGAAACCCAAACCTGCCAAGCCAAAGCGAAACGCGGGGCCAAACGCCCCGACTTCATTTTAGTTGACAGATTGTCGCATAGGCTGTCAAATGAAATCAAACCATCGGTTCAAATATCAAACCGAAGCAGATGCCCGCCATACGGGTGCAGTCAATCAACAGGAGAGGGAATGTGCGTATGAAGAATTTCGGAACCTTGGGGGTGCAGCATGGCTGAGGCTGGCATTCCCACCAACCAACTGAAGAAAAACTCGCTGGGCGTAGCTTCGATCACCTTCATGGTGGTGTCGGCTGCCGCACCGTTGACTGGGGCAGCCGGCGGCATCCCGCTGTCGATGCTGCTGGGCAACGGGATCGGTATTCCCGGAACCTTTCTGATTGTCACCGCAATCCTGCTGGCGTTTTCCGTGGGTTATGTGGCGATGTCGCGTCATGTGAAAAACGCTGGCGCCTTCTACGCCTTTGCGGCGCAGGGTCTGGGTGGCCATGCGGGCGGTGCCGCTGCGCTGATCGCCATGCTGTCCTACAACGCCATGCAGATCGGTCTGATGGGGTTGTTCGGCGCGGCTGCTTCGGGCACTTTCGCGCAGTTCGGTCTCGATCTGCCGTGGTATTACTGGTCTTACGCCGCGATCGCGATCATCGCCGTTCTTGGCTATCGTCAGGTGGACCTGTCGGCCAAGGTGCTGATGCTGCTGGTTCTGCTGGAATTTGCCATCGTGCTGCTGCTGGATGCAGTGATTCTTGTCCATGGCGGAGCCAGCGGGCTGAGCCTTGCGCCCTTCGCGCCGTCCAACATCTTCTCGGGCACCTGGTCGATCGGGGTGCTGTACTGCTTTGCCGGGTTCATCGGCTTTGAGGCCACCACGATCTATTCGGAAGAAGCCCGCGACGCCCATATCACGGTGCCGCGCGCGACCTATTTTTCGGTGCTGGCCATCGGCCTGTTCTATTCCGTCACCTCATGGCTGATGGTCATGGGGATCGGCATGGATCAACTGATGCCCACGCTGAGCGGCATGGACCCGACCACCTTCCTGTTCCTGCTGGGCGGCACCTATCTGGGCGAAGGCCTGACCGTGCTGATGAGCATTCTGTTCGTGACCTCGGTTTTTGCCGCGCTGCTGGCCTTTCACAATGCTATCGCGCGCTACATCTTCGTCACCGGGCGCGAAGGCATCCTGCCCAACGCTGTGGGCTATACCCATGCCAAGCATATGTCGCCGCATATCGGCTCTGTGCTGCAAACCTTGCTGGCGCTGATCTTTGTAACGCTGTTCGTGGTGAAAGACCTTGATCCGGTTCTGGCGCTGTTCTCCTGGCTCAGCCAGCTGGGCACGCTTGGGGTGCTGGGGTTGATGTCGTTGACCTCATTCTCGGTGATTGCCTTCTTTGGCAAGAATGCCATGGGCGAAACCGCGTTTTCCACCAAGGTGCTGCCGCTGATCACCGGCGTTGTCATGGCAGTTCTGTTCGTGAAGATCTTCACCGATTTCGGCGCGCTGACCGGGGCTGAGGGCAATCTGTCGTGGATTCTGCCGTCGCTGGTTCTGGTGGCGGCGGTCGTGGGTGTGTTGCTGGCCTCGCGATTGAAATCTGCCGATCCGGCAAAGTTCGGCGAAATGGGCAAGACCAAGGTTTGACACAACTCCATCGGGCGGCCTGCAGGGGCCGCCCGTTTTTATGCCGAAAGGAAACACTGTGGCCGCCGCAACTCAATCCGCCATCGACCAACTCGCCGCCGTCGCTGTGCCGCCGGGCAAATTGCTGATCGGTGGTGTCTGGGTTGAGGGTGAGGCGGGCGAGGCCGAGGTGTTGTCGCCGATCAATGGACAGCGGCTTACCACACTGGCGGTCGCCTCGGCCAAGGACGTGGCGCGCGCCGTGGCCGCAGCCCGGGAAAGTTTCGAGGCAGGCATCTGGCGCCGGATGGCACCGGCAGGGCGCAAGGCGGTGCTGCACCGCCTAGCCGATCTGATCGACAAAAACAGTCTCGAACTTGCCGTTTTGGGCGTGCGCGACAATGGCACCGACATCGGTATGGCGCTCAAGGCAGAGCCGGGATCGGCCGCCGGAACCTTCCGCTACTATGCCGAGGCGATTGACAAGGTTTACGGCGAAATCGCCCCGACCGCCGATAACGTGCTGGCCCTGATCCACCGCGAACCGGTGGGTGTGGTGGCCGCGATTGTGCCTTGGAATTTCCCGTTGATGATCGGGTCGTGGAAGATCGCCCCGGCCTTGGCGGCGGGTAACTCGATTGTGCTGAAACCACCGGAAACTGCGTCACTAACCTTGCTGAAACTCGCCGAATTGGCGCTGGAGGCCGGGGTTCCGCCGGGGGTTTTCAACGTCGTCACCGGTCCGGGCCAGGTGACGGGCGAGGCATTGGCGCTGTCGATGGATGTCGATGTGATGGTGTTTACCGGCTCTGGGCCAACCGGGCGGCGGCTGTTGGAATATTCGGCGCGTTCGAACCTGAAGCGGTGCTATCTGGAACTGGGTGGCAAAAGCCCCAACATCGTCTTTGCCGATGCGCCGGATCTGGCGACGGCGGCCAAGGCGGCGGCGGTGGCGATCTTTCGAAACGCGGGGCAGGTCTGCGTCGCCGGATCGCGGCTATTGGTAGAGGCATCCGTGCATGATGAATTCGTCTCTATGCTAGCCAAAAACGTTGAAAAGATGCCGCTGGGAAACCCGCTTGATCTGTCAACCCAGATCGGTGCGGTGAACTCGCTAACCCAGTTGCAGGGCAACCTTGGCTTCGTCACTGATGCGGCGAAAGAGGGTGGGGAAATTGTTCTGGGCGGTGCACGCGCCCTGCTGGAAACCGGCGGCTACTACATGCAGCCAACGGTCGTGACCGGCGTGCAGCCGCACCACCGGCTTTACCGCGAAGAGGTGTTCGGCCCGGTTCTGGCCGTGACGGGCTTTACGGATGAGGCCGACGCGCTGCGTCTGGCCAATGCCAGCGATTTCGGCCTTGCCGCCGGCGTCTGGACATCCAACCTTTCCCGCGCGCACCGGATGGTGCGTGGCATCCGCGCCGGTGTGGTGCATGTGAATACCTATGGCGGGTCTGACAACACCGTACCGCTGGGTGGGGTCAAGCAGTCTGGCAACGGCCATGACAAAAGCCTGCACGCGCTGGACAAGTATACCGATCTGAAAACCGCATGGATTCAGCTGTAACAGAGACTGTTTTGGGGGAACGCCATGGGCAACCGGATTCTGATCGTCGGCACCTATGACACCAAGGATGACGAACTGACCTACCTTGCCGACGTGATCCGCAAACAGGGCGGTGAGGCGTTGACGATGGATGTTTCCGTTCTGGGCGACCCTGCGGTTCCCACGGATTGGAGCAAACATGACGTGGCCGCCGCCGCAGGCTCGACCATTGCCGAAGCGATTGCGTCAGAGGATGAAAACCTGGCCATGCAGATGATGGCCAAAGGCTCTGCCATTCTTGCCTCCCGCCTGCACCACGCCGGGCGGTTTGATGGCGTGCTGGTGCTGGGCGGCTCTATGGGCACCGATCTTGCCTTGGACCTTTGCGCCGCCCTGCCGCTGGGCGTGCCGAAATACATCGTCTCGACCGTCAGCTTTTCGCCGATGATCCCGGTCGAACGGCTGGCCGCCGACATTCAGATGATCCTTTGGGCTGGCGGGCTTTATGGCCTGAATTCGGTTTGCAAAGCGTCTCTATCACAGGCCGCTGGCGCCGTTCTGGGGGCCGCGCGGGCGGTGGAGGCACCGGCGCGGAACAAGCCGCTGATCGGCATGACCAGCTTCGGCAAGACCGTCCTGCGCTACATGGTCAGTCTGAAACCGGCACTGGAGGCGCGCGGGTTTGAAGTGGCGGTTTTTCACGCCACTGGAATGGGCGGGCGGGCGTTTGAAAGTCTGGCCGCCGAGGGTGCCTTTGCCGCAGTGATGGATTTCGCGCCGCAAGAGGTAGGCAACCACATGTATGGCTCGGCAATCTCTGCCGGGCCTGACAGGATGACCAACGCAGGCCGCGCCGGAATTCCGCAGATGGTGTCGATCGGCTGCTATGACCTGATTGATTTCGTCGGCTGGCACCCCTTGCCACCGGCATTCCAGGACACTCCCGCCCATGCGCATAACCGGCTGTTGACCTCGGTGGTGCAGACGGCGGATCAGCGCCGCGCGCTTGCCCGCGAAATCTGCGCCAAACTTGCGGCGGCAAAGGCGCCTGTCAGTTTCTTCCTGCCCCTGCACGGCGGAAATGAGTGGGACAGGTCGGGCGGCCCGCTTGCGGACCCTGCGGCTTTGGCCGATTTCTGTGACGAGATGCGGCGGAATTGTCCGGCCAATGTGGAATTGATCGAACTGGACAGCCACATCAACGACGACGCCTTTGCCACGGCGGTTCTGGCCCAGTTCGATGCGTGGATCGCAAGCGGAATCGTCCCCACACAGGTTTGAATCGGGGCTTTGCCTGCGCTGCAATTGGCGCTAGGCAGGGTCAGTTCGAAGGCGAGGCAAGCCCCATGTTGACGGCCTATCACTCCGCAAACAAACGTCTGGTCCCGCTGCCCGCCGGAGCAGATTTGCGCAGCGCCCTTTGGATCGACCTGTTTCGCGGCACAGCTGAAGAAGAGGCAGAGGTGCGCGCGCTGGGCGTCGATGTGCCCAGTCTGGCCGACATGGAAGAGATCGAGATTTCCAACCGGCTTTATCACGAAGATGATGCGGATTATCTGACCGTGGTGATGCCCGGGCAAAACCCGATGGGTCTGCAGGTGATGAGCCCGGTCTGCTTTGTGCTGATGGCAAGCCGCGTCGTCACCATCCGCCACCACGCGCCGCGCCCGTTTGAAACCTATCCGGCGCGGGCCGAGAAAAGCAGCTTGGGATGTTCAACCCCCGACAGGATTTTTCTGGGGCTGGTGGAAGAGGTGATCGGGCGTCTGGCCGACCATCTGGAAACCGCAGGCCGGGGTCTGGATGCGGTGTCGCAGTCAATCTATCACCCCGGCCCGAACGGCCAAGGCCCCAGCGAGTTGCAAGAGGTGTTGTCCAGCCTGGGCGGCGAGGGCGAGCGTGTGGGTCGGGTGCGCCTTGCGCTGCTGACCCTGGGGCGGGCGTTGAACTATGTCGATCAGGTCATCGGGCACCGCCTGTCAACCGAAAGCTTGGGCGGGGTTCTTAAGGCGCAGCGCAAGGATATTGACGCGCTTGAGGTTCACGCCGATTTCCTGTCCTCCCGTCTGGGGCTGATGTCGGATGCAACGATGGGCACGATCAATCTGGCGCAGAACGCCACTGTTCGAATCGTCTCTGTGGTGGCGGTTTTGTTCATGCCGCCGACCCTGATCGCCAGCGTTTACGGGATGAACTTTGCCCGCATGCCCGAACTGGCCGAACCCTGGGGCTATCCTGCCGCGCTGGCCCTGATGCTGGCGTCTGCGGTTGTGACCTATGCGGTGTTCCGCTGGAAACGCTGGCTTTGACCTTGCCGCAAAATCTCTAAAATCCAAGAGTTTAAGCAAGTGTAAATCCTGATCCGCTATTTCTGGCAACGGGTGTTGGAAATGGATGTGGGTATGGCCGGGCAATCAAACGCCGCGCCAGTCATCATCAAACGGAAGAAGATTGTTCAGGGCGGCGGGCACCACGGTGGGGCGTGGAAAGTGGCCTATGCTGACTTTGTGACGGCCATGATGGCCTTCTTCATGCTGATGTGGCTGCTGAACGCGACAACGGAAAAACAGCGCAAGGGGATTGCGGACTATTTTAATCCGACGATTCCGATCAACCGGATTTCGGGCGGTGGCGACGATATGTTCGGCGGTGACACCGACTTTTCCGAAGACAGCAAGTTGAAAAGCGGCACTGGCGCCAGTGGCGGCAGGCCCAGCGAATCCAACCGGGCCAAGGGCGATACCGGGTTGGATGCGCAGGCTGCAGCGCAGGCGGAACAGGCCGCCATGGCGCAGGTGGCTTCGGCGCTAAACGCCCATGGTGGCGAAAGCATGACCATGCAGCGCCTGTTGCGCCATGTGGTTGCGCGCGTCACGGATGAAGGCTTGGTCATTGAAATCTTTGACCTTCCCGACGCGCCGCTGTTCCTTGGCGGCACCGCCGAACCCACCGGCGACACCCGCAAGATCGCAGCCCTTCTGGCAGAGGTTTTGCAACTGGCCACAAACCAGATTGCCGTCAGCGGCCATGTGCGTTCTATGCCGATTACCCTGTTGAACAACCCCGTCTGGGATCTGTCCATCGCC
>CAMFLG010000068.1 GCA_945957495.1 uncultured Pseudorhodobacter sp.
TGCTTTCCGCGTCCCCCTCCATCGCATGCGCGGTCAGCGCCACGATCGGCACATGCGATCGGCCCGCCTCGGCCGCGCGGATGGCGCGGGTGGCGTCACGGCCATCCAGCACCGGCATCGAAATATCCATGAAGATCAGATCGGGCTGGAACGTGCCGAACAGCGCCACCGCCTCTTCGCCATTATCGGCGAAAACCAGGTCGATGTTCATGTCGCGCACCATCTTCTGAAACACCAACTGGTTGGTGCGATTGTCCTCTGCTGTCAGCACCCGCATGTGTCGCCGCTCTGCCACTGCAACGGCGATCTCAGGCACCGCAGGTTCGGGAGTGCCCGCCAGCGACTGCAGCCGCCGGTACAGATCGGCGCGCAGGATCGGCTTTTGCAGCGTTGCGGCAAGGTGTTGCGCCCCCGCCGCCCCCCGCGCCGCCGCCGGGTTCGAGGTAAGCAGCACAATCGGCGTGGCGATTCCGCGATCCCGGATCGCCTGTGCCAGCGTCAGCCCGTCCATCTCTGGCATCTCGTGATCGGTCAGGATGGCGTCAAAGGCCCCATCGGCCAGTGCCGCCAGCGCCTCTGCCCCCGACCGGCATAGAACCACCGAAATGCCGCAGGGCACCAACTGCCGCTCTAGAATCGTGCGATTGATAAACTGGTCGTCCACCACCAGCATCCGTTTGATCGACACCGGAATTTGCGGCGCGCTGGCCTCTTCCGCCACCGGCAAGGTCAGCCGGAAGCCAAAGCAAGAGCCTTTGCCAATCTCGCTTTCCACCCAGACAGCACCTTCCATCCGTTCGATCAGGCGGCGGGTGATGGCAAGGCCAAGCCCGGTGCCCTCGAACTTGCGGTTCGACTGATCTTCCACCTGATTGAATTCGCCAAAGATATGGTCAAGGTTTTCGGGCGCAATGCCGATGCCGGTATCTTCCACCGTCACATGCAACTGCTGGCTGCCGGGCGCAGTCTCCAACCCCACCACGCGCACCAGCACATGGCCGGTATCGGTGAACTTCACCGCATTGCCGATCAGATTGGTCAGAACCTGTCGCAGCCGCCCCGGATCACCAATATAGCGCGTGGGCAGGAACATATCGAAATCAATCATCAGATCCAGGCCCTTTTCCCGGGCGCGCGGCTGCAACAGCATGGTGATTTCGTGGATTGTGCGTTCCAGATCAAAAGGTTCCGGGTGCAGGGTCAGGCGTTCAGCCTCGATCTTGGAATAGTCCAGAATGTCATTGATGATCACCAGCAGCGCCTCGCCGGACGAACGGATGGTTTCTGCAAACAGCCGCTGTTCCTCTGACAAAGAGGTGTCGCACAACAGTTCCGCCATGCCGACCACCCCGTTCATCGGGGTACGAATCTCGTGGCTCATATTGGCCAGAAAGGCCGATTTGGCGCGGTTCGCCGCCTCTGCCGCCAGTCGCGCCGCCTCCAGCGCCGCCTGTTGTTCCTTCAGATGGGTAATATCCATCCGCAGACCCACCCTGCCGCCATCAGGCGTTGCGTGATCTTGCGCGCGGATCCAGCGGCCATCGGCCAGCTGCTGATCCACCGGGTTGCCGGGATGGCGGTGCTGCTGCAGCCGATCCGCCAGCCATTCTTCTTCCCGGCCTACCGCGTCGATATGCTGGCCGCGCGCCAGACCATAGCGCAGGATATCTTCGAACTTCGCTCCCGGAACCATGGCGGCGGCGGTTTCCGGATAGACGTCGCGGTAACGTTGATTGCAGGTCAAAAGCCGTTCCTCCCGGTCGAAAAGCACAAAGCCATCGGGAATCGCCTCAATCGCGGCCCAGATGCGCATCTGCTCGGTGATGTTGATGGCAAGGCTGACCATATCGCCGTCGCGCGCGCGCTGATCGACGATACGCACCCAGGTGCCGGCGCGAAATTGCAGCGTCAGCGGCGCGATCGGGTCATTGTCCCATCGCGCCAGCATGTCGGAAATCCAATCTTGTGGCGTTTGTTCGCCGATATCGACCGTGCCCGAGGCGGCAATCGCCGCCAAAAGATCAACATAGGGCATCCCCGGCGAGATCGTGCCGCTGGCAAACGCCTCGACATAGGCGCTGTTGGCGGCCACCAATTTCTGATTGGCGTCGAAAACCGCAAAACCGTCCTTGATGGTGTTGATGCTGTCCCACAGCCGCCGTTCGGCCATCACCGCCACGGTATGCGCATGGTCCAGATCCTGCACGAATCGCGATTGCTGACCCTTCAGCACCTCTGCTTCGGACAGGGCGGATTTCACCACCTGCCGCTGTTCGACAATCTGGTCCGACAGGGCGCGCGCATGAAGCCCCAACTTTTCATTGGCGGCAAAAAGCTCGCGGCTTTTCTGTTCCAACAGGCGTTCCGCGGCCAGGCGCGCCCGTCGTTCCTTTGCCAACCGTTCCGCAAAATCCATGCCCAACCCGATTGCAACCCTTGCCCCGTGCAGGCCACCTTCTGATGCCCGCCTGACTGTAATCTTACCCAACAAAATGAACGTCGGATTAACGGGACAAATCATGTCGTGACCCAGACTCATCTTGCCAAGAAAGCCTGCCGCATGCGACAGTTCCCCGGTTATTTTCGGGAGGTTATTGTCGATGCGCGGGATTTTTGGCCGCACCTTGATCGGTGCATTTGTGGCGATGGTGTTGATGGCCCCGACCCTTGCCGGGGCAGAGGATCTGATCCCCGCCAAGCGGCTGGCGATCAGCAACAACACTGACCTTCCCGGCGGCGACATCACCTCGATTTTCGACACCACGCTGGAGGCTTGCGAACGCGCCTGCCTGACCAACAGCAAGTGTCAGGCCTTCACCTTCAACACCCACAACGGATCATGTTTCCCGAAATCCAAGATGGGCGCGGCGGCCAGCTTTGACGGCGCGATATCCGGGCAGGTGTTCAAGGCCGATGCGGGCGCGCAAGACCGCGCCAAGGCCCGCCGTGCCGAGCTGACCTTTGTGCAGGCTTGGGAACTGGGCTCGGTGCTGGATCAGGCGAACCAGATCGGCAATTTCCACAACGTCAACGGCTACAGCGCCGAAGACAATCTTGCCGCCGCCCGCGATGCCGAGGCGAATGGCAATCTGGAATGGGCCTTTGGCTATACCGGCGCTGCGGTGTCGGTGACGGATGCCGCCGCCGATTGGGCGGAATATGCCCGGCTGTTGCTGGCGGCCTCGAATGCCAACGCCAACCAGCAGGGCAACTACCGCGACCGCGCCTATTACGCCTCGGTCAACGCCTATCTGCGCGCCGACGACAAGGCGCTGCAGCACAATATCCTGCTGACCATGGGCGACGCGCTGGAACAAGGCGGGCGTGGCCGCGACAAGGTGCAGGCGCTGCGTCTGGCGCAGGATCTGCAGCCGCGCGACGACACCGCGGCGGCGTTGGAGGATGCGATCGCAAAATACGGCTTCCGTATCACCGAAAACACCGTGCAAACCGATACCGCCCGCCCGCGCATCTGCGTGACCTTCTCCGAGGCGCTGGCGACCTCGGGGGTGGACTATGCCAATTACGTCAAACTGCCCGCGCCCGATCTGGTTGTTACCACCGACGGCTGGCAGCAGATGTGCGTTGAGGGCGTGACCTTCGGGTCGCGCCAGACCATCACCTTCCGCGAAGGCCTGCCTGCCGCCGATGGCCAGACGCTTGCGCAAGACGTTGAAATCACCGCCTATGTGCGCGATCGTAACCCCGGCGTCCGCTTCCCCGGGCGCGGCTACATGCTGCCACGCACTGGCGATGCCATGCTGCCGGTGGAAACCGTCAACACCGAAAAGCTGGACCTGTCGCTGTATCGCGTGACCGACCGCAACCTTCTGCGTGCGGTGCAGAACGGCTATTTCGGCTCCCCGATGTGGGAGTATCAGGAATATGATTTCTCATCCCAGATCGGCACGGAAATCTGGAAAGGCACCGCTGCGGTCAAGCAAGAGGTGAACGTTGATGTCACCACCCGCCTGCCGATGAACGAGGCGCTCAAAGGGCAGCCTGCGGGCATCTACGCCCTGCGCGCCGCCGTTCCTGGGGTGGACCCCTATGTGGTGCCCGCCACCTGGCAATGGTTCGTGGTGTCCGATCTGGGCATGACCACGCTGTCGGGCGTCGATGGGCTGAACGTCTTTGTGCGCAGCCTGTCCACTGCCGCCGCGAAACCGGGGGTTTCGGTTGAACTGCTCAGCCAGGCGAATGAGGTTTTGGGCACCACCACCACCGATGCAGCAGGCCACGCGGTGTTTGATGCGGGTCTTGCGCGCGGAACCGGGGCGCAGGCCGCCTCTATGGTTGTGGTGCGTGACGGCGACAATGATCTTGCGTTCCTGTCGCTGACCGATCCCGAATTTGACCTGTCCGACCGGGGCGTTGCCGGGCGCGAACCCGCGCCGCCGGTGGATGTGTTCCTGACCACCGATCGCGGCGCCTATCGTGCGGGCGAAACCATCAACGCCACCGCCCTTGCGCGTGACCCGGAAGTGAAGGCCATTGACGGCCTGCCGCTGACGGCGGTTCTCTTGCGCCCGGATGGGGTGGAATATTCTCGCCAACAGGTCGCGGATCAGGGCGCAGGCGGGCATGTCTTTGCGCTTCCCGTCGCAGGCACCGCCCCGCGCGGCGTCTGGACGCTGGAAATTTACGCCGATCTGGAAGCCCCGGCTTTGACCAGCAAGACCGTGCTTGTCGAAGACTTCCTGCCCGAACGCATTGATTTCACCCTTGCGCTTGCTGACGCCCCGATCCGGCTGGGCGATGTGCCGCAACTGACGGTGGATGCGAAATACCTCTTCGGTGCCCCCGGCGCAGACCTTGCGATCGAGGGCGAGGTGGTGCTGCGCGCCGCCAAGGAATTGGAGGCATGGCCCGGCTATGTCTTTGGCCGCTTTGACGCCCCCTTCGATACGCAGCTTTCTTCCTTCGGCGATATCCGTACCGACGTAGACGGTCAGGCCGTGGTCGATCTGTCTTTGCCAGAGGTCGAAGATCCCGGCCGCCCCTTGGAAATGCGCGTCAACGTGCGCGTGGCCGAAGGCTCTGGCCGCCCGGTGGAACGCAAAATCTCGCGCCTGCTGGCGCCGTCTTCTGATCTGATCGGCGTCAAGCCGATGTTCGATCAGGTTGTCCCCGAAGGGTCCGAAGCCCGCTTCAATCTGATCGGCATTGGCTCCGATACCAAGGCCACCCCGATGCAGGTCAAATGGACCGTCACGCGGGTCGAGACGAATTACCAATGGTATCAGTCCAATGGGTCTTGGAACTGGGAACCGGTCAGCCGACGGAGCAAGGTCGCCGAAGGCACCGCCGATCTGAAGGATGCCGCGACAGAGATCAAGGCACCCGTGACCTGGGGCGAATATGAACTGCTGGTCGAACGGACCGACGGCCAAGAGGCCGCCACCTCGACGCAATTCTACGCGGGCTGGTATGCGCCCGCCGATGCCACCGAAAGCCCGGATACGCTGGAACTGTCGCTGGACAAACCCGCATACAAATCCGGCGATACCGCGATGCTGCGTGTCGTGCCGCGCGCGGCAGGCTCGGCGCTGATCACCGTGCTGTCGAACCATCTGATCGCCATGCAGGCGGTCGAGGTGAAAGAAGGCGAAAACCTGATCCCGCTGCCCGTCACCGATGAATGGGGCGCGGGGGCTTATGTCACCGTGTCGGTTCTGCGCCCCACCGACGTGGCCGCGGGACGCAATCCCACCCGCACGCTGGGCCTGTCTTATGCAGGGGTTGATCCCGGCGACCGCGCGCTGAAAACCACCGTTGAAACCGCGGCAGAGGCTGCACCGCGCGGCCCGCTGGATGTAGCGGTTCAGGTCGAAGGCGTGGCAGAGGGTGATACGGCTTACGTCACCATCGCCGCCGTCGATCAGGGCATCCTGAACCTGACCGGCTTTACGCCGCCCAATCCGCAGGATCACTACTTTGGCCAGCGTAAACTGGGCGTCGGCATCCGCGACATCTACGGTCGTCTGATTGACGGCATGAATGGCGCGGTGGGCGAGGTTCGCTCTGGCGGTGACGCAGGTGCGCAGGCGCGTCTGCAAGCCCCGCCGCCCACAGAAGAACTGGTCGCCTATTTCACTGGCCCGGTGCCGGTGGGCGCCGATGGCTACGCCCGCACCTCCTTCACCCTGCCCGCCTTCAACGGCACGGTGAAGGTTATGGCGGTGGCGTGGTCCAAAAAAGGTGTGGGTCAGGCCAGTGCCGATGTTCTGGTGCGCGATCCGGTGGTTGTGACCGCCTCGCTGCCACGCTTCATGGCGCCGGGCGACCAATCGCGGCTTTTGCTGGAAATCGTGCATGCCACCGGGCCTTCGGGCCGGATGAGCTTGGATGTGTCCTCTGCCGGGCTGAAACTGGGTCAGGTGCCCTCGGGCTTTGATCTGGGTGATAAGGCCAAGGCCACCTTCTCGGTGCCCGTCACCGCCGAAGGTGTCGGCAATCAGACCATCACCGTCACCCTCACCACCCCCGACGGCAAGGTGCTGACGAAAACCCTGACCGTCCCGGTCGAGGTGAACGATCCGCCCACCGTCCGCGTCAGCCGGCTTGATCTGAAAAAGGGTCAGGAATTCACCTTTGACGATGCCGTGTTTACCGGCCTGATGCCCGGATCGGCCAAGGCCACCATGGCCATCGGCCCCATCGCCCGCCTGAACGCCCCCGGCGTGCTGGCCGCGCTGGATCGTTACCCCTACGGCTGCACCGAACAGATCACCTCCAAGGCGCTGCCGCTGCTGTACCTTGACGACGTGGCCGTCGCCCTTGACCTGCCCGATGCCGACAACGTCAAACTGCGCATCGAACAGGCGGTGACAGAGGTGCTGACGAACCAAAGCGCCAACGGCTCGTTCGGCCTGTGGGGTCCGGTGGAATACGGCGGCGATATGTGGCTGGATGCGTTCGTCACCGACTTCCTGTCGCGCGCCCGCGCCCAAGGCTTTGCGGTGCCCGATGCGGCCTTCCGCAGCGCCCTGGACAATCTGCGCAATCAGGTCAACTACTACCCCGATTTCGACAACGGGGGCGAGGCGCTGGCCTACGCGCTGATGGTTCTGGCCCGTGAAGGCGCCGCTGCCGTCGGTGATCTGCGCTACTACGCCGATGTGAAGGGCGATGCCTTTGCCACCCCGATTGCCATGGCGCAACTGGGGGCGGCCTTGGCCAGCTATGGCGATCAACCCCGCGCGGATGCGATGTTCCGCCGGGCCGCAGCCGCGCTGGATGCGCTGCAGGGCCAACCGCAGGACCAGATCTTCCGCGTCGATTACGGCACCAACTACCGTGACGCCGCCGCCGTTCTGACCCTTGCAGTAGAGGCCGGCTCAACCGCCATCGACCGTGAGGCGCTGACCGACCGCATCACCAGCACCACCAACCTGTCCACGCAAGAGGCGACATGGGCGCTTCTCGCCGCCAACGCGCTGATTGACCGCAAGGGCGCCGATGGCATCCTGATCGACGGCGCCCCCGCCAAGGGCCCGCTGGTCAGCGTGCTGAACGCCACCAGCACCGCCCCGGTCGTGGTCAAGAACACCGGCGCGGATACTGCAATCACGCTGACCACCTATGGCGTGCCGTCCGAACCGGAACCTGCGGGCGGCACCGGCTATGCCATCGTGCGCAACTACTACACGATGGATGGCGAACCCGCCTCGCTGGACAACCTCAAGGTCGGCACCCGCCTGATCGCCGTGCTGGAGGTGACGCCCTTCGGTCTGGGCGAGGCGCGGGTGATGGTGAACGATCCACTTCCCGCCGGGTTTGAAATCGACAACCCCAACCTGATGTCGGGCGCCAACGACGCGCTTGCCGCCATGGGTCTGGAAACCGAGGTCGCGCATTCCGAATTCCGTCAGGATCGTTTCCTGACCGCCATCGACCGTCACGACAACGCCAGCTTCCGGCTGGCCTATACCGTGCGCGCCATCTCGCCGGGCACCTTCCATCACCCGGCGGCGGCGGTAGAGGATATGTACCGCCCCGACCTGACCGGGCGGACGGATACGGGCACCATCACCATTTCGCAGTGATGCGCGCCCGGTGGCTCTTTGCGGCGGTGGCAGGCCTCTGGCTTGCCGCCGTTTCCCGCGACGCAGTGGACGTGTGGATTGACGCCACCGTTCTGCCGCCGCTGCAATTGCAAACCTCTGCCGAGGTGGTGGATCGCACCGGCGCGCTGCTGCGCGCCTATACCGTCGCCGATGGCCGCTGGCGGCTGGCCGTGACGCCGGATCAGGTCGATCCGGCCTTTGTCGCCGCGCTATTGGCCTATGAGGATAAGCGGTTTTACGATCACGCGGGCGTCGATCCTTGGGCGCTGTTGCGCGCGGCAGGGCAGGCGGCGTGGAATTTCCACATCGTCTCTGGCGGATCGACGTTGACGATGCAGGTCGCCCGCCTGCTGGAGGATTCGGGCACCGGCCATGTGACGGGCAAGCTGCGGCAGATGCGCGTCGCGCTGGCGCTGGAACGGCATCTGTCGAAACAGGAAATCCTGCAGCTTTACCTGCTGTTGGCCCCCTATGGCGGCAACCTTGAAGGCATCCGCGCCGCCACTCTGTCCTATTACGGCAAGGAACCCCTGCGCCTGACCCCGGCAGAGGCGGCGCTGCTGGTCGCCATCCCGCAATCGCCGGAAACCCGCCGCCCCGACCGTTCCGCCCTTCGCGCCACCGACGCGCGCGACCGCGTGCTTGCCCGCGCGTTGCGCGATGGTCTGATCGACCAAGACCATTTCAACGCCGCCCGGACAGAGGTTGTCCCCGCGCTGCGCCGCCCCTTCCCCGCGCTTGCGCCGCATCTGTCAGACCGGATTCTGGCCGAAGAAACCGGCATCGGGCGGCATCAGCTGACCATCCGCAAACCCCTGCAGATCAGCCTTGAACAGCTTGCCGCCGATGTTGTGGCCAGCCGTGGCGAACGGTTGCAGGTGGCCATCGTGGTTGCCGATCACCGCTCTGGCGAAATCCTCGCCTCGGTTGGCTCTGCCGCGTTTCAGGCCGATGCCCGCGCCGGGTTTGTCGATATGACACAGGCCATCCGCAGCCCCGGATCAACCCTGAAACCGCTGATCTATGGCCTCGCCTTTGATGAGGGCCTTGCCCATCCCGAAACCCTGATCGAGGATCGGCCCAGCGATTTCAACGGCTACAAACCGCAAAATTTTGACCGCCAGTATCGCGGCACCATCCGCATCCGCGAGGCGCTGCAGGAATCGCTGAATATCCCCGTCGTGGCGCTGACCGATGCGCTGGGCCCGGCGAAACTGCTGGCGGCCTTGGATAAGGCCGGGGTCAGATACGACCTGCCCGGCGGCCAGCCCGGCCTTGCCATTGCCTTGGGCGGCATCGGCGTGACGCTGGAGGATATGGTACAGCTTTACGCGGCCATCGCGCGCGGCGGCGTCAGCCTGCCTTTGACGCATCAGATGAACGGTGCCCGCCCCGAAGGGCAGCGTGTCATGTCCGAAGTGGCCGCGTGGCAGGTGGGCGATATCCTTGCCGGCCTCGCCCCGCCGCCCGGCGCGCCGGAAAACCGGCTGGCCTACAAGACCGGCACCTCTTATGGCCACCGCGATGCCTGGGCCATCGGCTTTGACGGCGAAAACGTCATTGGCGTCTGGATGGGCCGCCCGGATGGCACGCCGGTTCCCGGCGCCTTCGGTGCCGATCTGGCCGCCCCCGTGCTGTTTCAGGCCTTCGCCCGGCTGAAACCCGGCCTTGCGCCGCAACCCGCCCCGCCGCCCGCAACGCTCTTGGTGTCAAACGCGCAACTGCCGCAACCGTTGCAGCACTTCCGCTCGCGCACCGCCGCCTTTGAACCTGACCGCGACGCCCCCGCCGTCGCCTTCCCCCCGGATGGGGCAGAGGTGGAATTGCTGCCAGAGGGCCTTTTGGTCCGCGTCAGCGGCGGCAAGGGCCCCTACACATGGCTTGCCAATGGCGTGCCGGTGGCGGTGGCCTTGGCGGGCCGCGAAACCATGCTGCCCGATCTGGGCAAGGGTTTCACCACCATATCTGTCATCGACGCAGAGGGCCACTCAGCGCGGTCAAAGGTTCGACTGCGCTGAGGGCCTTTGTTAAAAAAGTGTTAATCCCGGGAAATTAACGCAATGTTTTCAAGGGCACAAGAAGTGTCCCAGCCCGGGACATCCCCGATCACACCCGTTCGATCGCCAGCGCAATGCCCTGACCGCCCCCGATACACATGGTAATCAAGGCCGTTTTTCCGCCCGACCGCTGCAGTTCATAAACCGCCTTCACCGTCAACAGCGCCCCCGTCGCCCCCACCGGATGCCCCAGCGCGATGGCCCCGCCATTCGGGTTCACCCGCGCCGGGTCCAGCCCCAATTCGCGTGACACCGCGATGGCCTGCGCGGCGAACGCCTCGTTCGATTCCACCACGTCAAAGTCAGTTGGCTTCATCCCCAGCTTGCCGCACAGGGCCTGCACCGCCGGGATCGGCCCGATCCCCATCACCGTCGGGTCCACCCCCGCCACCGCATAGCCCATGATCCGCGCCACCGGCGCAATCCCCGGCACATCGCCGCGCGCCAGCACCAGCGCCGCCGCCCCGTCATTGATGCCCGAGGCATTGCCCGCCGTCACCGTCCCATCCTTCTGAAACGCCGGGCGCAACCCCGCCAGTGCCTCTATCGTTGTGGCCTTGGGATGCTCATCCACCGCGAAACTGAACGACCCCTTGCGCGCCGGCATCTCGACCGGCGCGATCTGATCGGCAAACCGCCCCTCTGCAATCGCCCGCGCCGCGCGGGTCTGGCT